>JAHDYN010000107.1 GCA_023383735.1 Gammaproteobacteria bacterium
AATTCATGCACCGGAAAGCAAGCGCTGGCGGCGCTGAAAATCAACAGGCTGCTAGCGGAGGCCCAGCGGCTTTCCTCCAATTGGAAGGTTGGGCAAGGGTTGCGCCGCGAAGGCGGCGCTGGGGTCGATCCAAAACCTGCCAGTGGAGGTCAGATCCTAACGAAAGTTGGAACCGGCACAGCGTTTCTCGTGAGCAAGTCCGGGATGACTCTCACTGCTAATCATGTCGTAAAGGGTTGCGCTGCGGTAAAGGCTGAGGGACGCGAGGGTGTCTTTAAAGTTGTGACTGCCGATCCGACCAACGACATCGCGTTGCTACAATTCCCTGGCCCGGTAATTGCGACTGCAGCGCTGACCAAAGCGCCAGAATCACTTCGACAAGGCGAGGAAATTGTTGTTTTCGGCTTTCCGCTTAACTCAGTGCTGTCGTCCGGTGGCAACCTCACGCCTGGAATCGTGAGTGCACTGACGGGCCTAAGTAATAACACCAACCAGGTGCAGATCACCGCACCTATTCAGCCCGGCTCAAGCGGCAGCGCCGTACTGAACAAGAAGGGCGAAGTCGTTGGCATGGTGACCATGAAGATATCGGATAGCGCCGTGGCGAAGGAGACCGGGCAAATTCCGCAGAATGTCAATTTCGCAACCAATGGCCAGACCATTAATGCGTTTCTGGCCGCAAATCAGGTCGAGTATCGGACTGGTGGATTCTTGGCCTTCGAGAAAAGCGCCTCTAAATTGGCCGACGAGGCGAGGAAGTGGACCCTTGTTGTGGAGTGCTGGAAGTAGGCATGGATTCCTCCATTTAGCTAAGCGGCTGTAATGCCGGGTTCTTCCTCCTTCGACAATCATTTTGTCCTTGGTATGCTGCTTTCTGAGACTGACGCAGCAGATACAGACCCGTGTTAATCAGCATGACCGCCACTCGCGGCCGATCAGCGTCGTGTGTTATTGATTTGCTGTAAAGCTGGCCGGGTGATGTGGCGACACAACTTAGTCCATGACTTTGACCAACTCCTCGCCGACCATGCACTGGCCTGTTCGGATGGTAACTATCCCGAACTGATTCTGGCAGGCGATGCGCGCCTGCTGCGCCTCGACTCGGTTGGCACCAAGTGAGAGCATCACAAGCGTCAGGCCAACAAACAAGAACTTCGTATATTTTAGAATCCCCCAATGCAAACGTAGCCAAGCTATGACTGCGACCAACAGATCACCAAGCCAACTGATCCCAAACTTTCGAACGGTCTGGCGTGACCTGCTGGTCGATTTTCGGACCAGTTGAATCTTTGGGAAGATGGCCCTTTGACCGGCCCCGATGCCTGTACCAACGCGGTATTCACCGCGGAAGGCCGCCACCCCAGCGGTGCTGCCAGAAAATGCCGAAGCCATCGTAATCATCGCCTGTTCGGCTCGATACACCGGTGTTGCCGTAGATCTTCACCGAGTTGCGTCGGTCCACCGGAATGGCAACGGTGAGACCAAACCGGGTGTTCCGCTGCAGCGAGTCGGCCTCCACGCCGTTCACCGTGGTCTCGCCGCCGCGGTACCAGGTGCCGTCAAGCGCCACCCAGATGCCGGAGCGAAAGCCCCGCACGAGGTGCCCCTGTACCGCATACGTCGGATCCTGGGATACCCTGCGAGCAGTGCGGTGGCGAGGTCAAGGTGGTCGCCAGCATAGAGACCCCGGCGGTGATCGCGAAGATTCTCCGGCACCTGGATTAAGTGTCGTTCGGCGCTGGCGGCTGTGGGACGGGATGGGGATCCGGGAGATTGCCCGGCGGACCAGGTGCTGCGACCGATCGTAAAAGGCTTGCCATGAGAATCCGCGCTCTGCTGCTGCCTGTCGGGCGGCGCGCCGGACCTTGTCTTGTTGCGATTGCACATCGAGTTCTCGACGGCCAATCGCCTGCGAAAATCACCTTGAAACAACCAGTTATGCCGACGGGGCAGAACTCGTGAAATCCACCCAGACATTTGTTTCGTATATTTCGTATATTTCGTCTAGGCCGGCATATCCCTGACCAGCCAAGGCCATGTTTGCCGACGGAGGAAGACACCATGAACACCTCAAAGCTGGCGCACCTGCCTACGCCGCAAGAGATCGAGCAGGCAAAGGATTCCAGCCGCACGCTTGCAAAATATGCCAACGCGGATCGCGTGCAGTTGTCGCTGAAAGGCAGCAACGGACTGTCGGATGATCTGATCCTGCCTGGTCATGTGCTCCAGATTCTGCTCGAGGTATTGGCAGAGATGGGCAAGGGGAATGCCATCAGCCTGGTGCCGATGCATCAGGAACTCAGCACCCAGGAGGCCGCACATCTGCTCAATGTCAGCCGGCCGTTTCTTGTGGGCTTGCTGGAAAAGGGCGAGATTCCTTTCCGCAAGGTCGGCGCACATCGCCGCGTTTACCTGCGCGACGTGATGGCCTACAAGGAACGCACGGACAGGCAACGTGGCAAGGTTCTGGATGCCCTGGCGGTGCTGTCGCAGCAGGAAGGCATGGGGTACTAGCCGTCGATGGCGCGATTTTCGGTCATCTACGATGCTTGCGTGCTTTATCCGGCGCCGTTGCGTGACTGCCTCCTCAGGCTCGCACTGACCGATCTTTTTACCGCCCGCTGGACCGACAGAATTCACGAAGAATGGTCCGGCGCCCTGCTCAGGGAAGGCAGAATTGCCGGGGAAAAGCTGATGGCAGTCCGTGACTTGATGGATGCCTGCGTGCGGGACGCCAAGGTCACCGGTTATGAAAGTCTCATCGAGGGCCTGGAGCTTCCGGATCCGAATGACCGGCATGTTCTGGCAGCGGCAATCCGCTGCAATGCTGATGCGATCGTGACCTTCAACCTGAAGGACTTCCCGGAGTCCGCCCTGGCTGCGTACGGGATCGATGTGATTCATCCTGACGATTTCATCTACTACCAGGTCGATATGGCCCCGGCACGCTGCTGCGAAGCGCTGCGCAACCAGCGACTGGCCCTGCGAAATCCGCCGTTTTCTGTCGATGAATTCCTCGCCGCGCTTCAGAAGCAGCAGTTGCCGCAAACGGTCTCCAGACTTCGGGAATTTCGCGAGTTTCTTTGATGAGCCCCCACGCCTTTAGCGAAGACCAGCTCGTCGAGCAGCCTGCCATCGGGCTGTTTGCGGCGCTTGGCTGGCAGACGGTGTCGGCGACGGAAGAAAGCTTTGGCCCCGGCGGCACGCTGGGCCGCGAGACCCGCGGCGAGGTGGTGCTGGTCGATTACTCCTGTCAGGAGGTGGCCATGACCCAGGAATTTGACGTTGTTGTCGAAAAGGATTCGGAAGGCTTTTTCGTGGCCACCGTTCCTGCCTTGCCCGGCTGCCATACCCAGGCGCGCTCGCTCGATGAGCTGATGGTTCGGGTGAAGGAGGCCATCGAGCTATGTCTTGAGGTTCAGGGCACCCACCTGCCGCGACTCGATTTCGTGGGTGTGCAGCGCATTACGATCGGGGCGTGACCTCCTTCCCGGCAGTCCAGCATTCTGCGCGACATCAAGCTTTCCAGAAAACAACTCCAGGAACTTCTTTAGCAACGGCGCCATCCTCCGGGCATGAAGTGGTCCGAGGAAAGCCAGCAGCTCACCGATAGCCGGCCGGGGCCGCTCCCGCCCCGGGCAGAATTCTGGCGAAAGCCGTTCCCGCAATACGGTAGAATCCCGGGGTTTTCAAGAGGTCCAGCCATGCCGATTTTCGACTACCAGTGTGAAGCCTGCGGCCACCACTTCGATATCCTGCAAAAGGCCGGCGAAGGCGTGCTGCGCAAGTGTCCCGAGTGCGGCAAGCTCAAGCTGCGCAAACTCCTGTCGGCGCCAAGTTTTCACCTCAAGGGCGGTGGCTGGTACAAGACCCCGCCCAGCGAGGCCAAGGCAGATGGCAAGGCCGACGGCGGCAAGCCGAAGAAGGGCCATAACCTCGACGGCGACAAGAGCCACAGCCACGACCATGGCCACAGTCATGGTCCGGGTGGCCATACACACAGCCACGGCGAAGGCGGCCACAAGCACTGATTTTCGGGCACTGGGTTTCAGGTAATTTTTAGCATGCGTACGCACTATTGCGGCGACGTCAACGCCGCAGCCATCGGTCAGCAAATCACCGTTGCCGGCTGGGTACATCGCCGCCGCGATCACGGTGGCGTCATCTTCATCGATCTGCGCGACCGCGAAGGTCTGCTGCAGGTGGTCTTCGATCCTTCCGCGCCAGTGGTGTTCGCGGCCGGCGAGAAGCTGCGCGGCGAGTATGTGGTGTCGGTGCGCGGCACCGTCCGTCACCGTCCCGAGGGCACTGTAAATACCAAACTGGCCACCGGCGAAGTAGAGTTGCTCGCCGCCGAACTCACGCTGCTTAACAGTTCCGAAACGCCGCCCTTCCATCACGACGAAGATGTCTCTGAAGAGCTGCGCCTGCGCTATCGCTATCTGGATCTGCGCCGCGAGGAGATGACGCAGCGTCTGCGGCTGCGTCACAAGGTCACCCAGGCCATGCGCGTCTTCCTCGACGGCAACGGTTTCATCGATATCGAAACGCCGATGCTGACGCGCACCACGCCGGAAGGCGCGCGCGACTACATCGTGCCGAGCCGCACGCATCCGGGCGAATTCTTCGCCCTGCCGCAGTCGCCGCAGCTCTTCAAGCAGATCCTGATGATGTCGGGCTTCGACCGCTACTACCAGATCGCGCGCTGCTTCCGCGATGAGGACCTGCGCGCCGACCGGCAGCCGGAATTCACCCAGCTGGATATCGAAACCTCCTTCATGGACGAAAACGCGTTCATGACGCTGATGGAAAAGCTGATCCGTCACCTGTTCCGGGACGCGATCGGCGTCGAACTGCCGCCGCTGCCGCGCATGACCTGGGCCGAGGCCGTCGACCGCTACGGCATCGACCGGCCGGACCTCAGCATTCCGCTCGAGCTGGTGGAGGTCGCCGACCTGATGACGGGCGTCGAGTTCAAGGTGTTCGCCGGACCGGCTGCCGATCCCGATGGCCGCGTCGCGGCGCTGAAGATCCCGGATGGCGGCAAGCTCACCCGCAAGGAAATCGACGACTACACCGCCTACATCACGCAGTTCGGTGCCAGGGGGCTTGCCTACATCAAGGTCAACGAACTCGCGAAGGGTCGCGATGGCCTGCAGTCGCCGATCATGAAGTTCCTGCCGGATGCGACCGTGCAGGGTCTGATCGAACGCCTGGCGCTGAAGGATGGCGACCTGGTGTTCTTCGGTGCCGACAAGAAGAAGATCGTCAACGACTCGCTGGCTGCGCTGCGCGTGAAGATCGGTCACGACCTCAAGCTCGCGAAGCCGGGCTGGCACCCGCTGTGGGTGGTCGACTTCCCGATGTTCGAGTGGGATGCGAAGGAAAAGCGCTGGGGCGCGCTGCACCATCCCTTCACCGCGCCGTCCGTCGACGACATCGCCACGCTGGAGAAAGAGCCGGGCAAGGCCCTGTCGCGCGCCTATGACATGGTGCTGAACGGCACCGAGATCGGCGGCGGCTCGATCCGCATCCACAGCTCGGCGATGCAGTCGGCCGTGTTCCGCATCCTCGGCATCACCGACGAGGAGGCCGAGAGCAAGTTCGGCTTCCTGCTGCGCGCGCTGAAGTTCGGCGCGCCGCCGCACGGCGGGATGGCCTTCGGCCTGGATCGCCTGGTGATGCTCATGGCCGGTGCCACCAGCATCCGCGACGTGATCGCTTTTCCGAAGACGCAGAGCGCGAGCTGCCTGCTCTCCGAAGCGCCGGGCCCGGTCTCGGCGCAGCAGCTGCGCGAGACCGGCATCCGCATCCGCGAGACCGCCAAGCCCGCTGCGAGCTGATGCCCGCGGTGGACGTGCCGGCTGAAACCGTCGTCGTCATCCACGGCTTGTGGATGAATGGGGCGGAGGCCGGCCTCCTGCGGCATCGGCTCAGCGACGAGCACGGCTATCCGACGGCGCTCTTCCAGTACGCTACCTTTGCCGCCGATTTCACGACCAACGCCGACCGCCTGCGCGCCTTTCTCGACACCCTCGAATCGCCCACCCTGCACCTGGTCGGCCACAGCACCGGCGGCCTGATGGCGCTGGTCGCGCTGCAACGCCGGCCGCTCGCCAGACCGGGGCGCATCGTCTGCCTCGGTTCCCCGCTCCGCGGCAGCATGGCCGCCGACCAGCTGGCAAGGCTCGGCGACCTGGGTGCGGCGGTCCTCGGCCAGACCGGCCGCCAGGCGCTGCTCGGCCAGTTCCTCCAGCGCTATGACGGCGACCGTGAGGTCGGTGTGATCGCCGGCACCATGAGCGTCGGCCCCGCCATGATGCTCGGCATATTGCCGGAGCCCAACGACGGCACCATCGCGGTGGTGGAAACGCAGCTGCCGGGCATCAAGGCGCACATGAGCTATCCGGTGAGCCATACCGGCTTGCTGATCTCGCCGGAGGTCGCCAGGCAGACGGCATTCTTTCTGAGACATGGCATGTTCAATCGACAGGGAAGCGCAGATGCCCAGATTCAGTGACAAGGTTGTACTCATCACCGGTGCGCTCGGCGGCATCGGCGCGGCCACGGTGCAGTGGATTGCAAAGGGTGGCGCGCGGCTCGCGCTCACCGACATCAACAGGACCGCAGCCGACGTGCCG
>JAHDYN010000108.1 GCA_023383735.1 Gammaproteobacteria bacterium
GTGTGCGAATGCATGAACAGACAAGTCACAGATGCCGCGCTTGACAGCCTCCCGCTACCCCCACGCCCCGCTGGCCTGTCGCGCATCGGTTTGTACTGGCGCACCGTGCGCCACCTGCGCTTCGGCCAGATCGCCTGGCAGCTTTACTACCGGCTGACGCCGGTACCGGCGGCGCGACGATTCAGCGGGGCCGTGCGCCGCGAGTTGCCTGAAGCAAACCGGCTGCAGTCGTTCGCGCCACCGGTGGTGCCGGACATCACGGCTAAGCAGATCAGCTTTCTGAACAGCACGCGACCGCTGGATGTTGCCGCCATGGATTGGGCAGCCGCGGCTGAACCGAAGCTGTGGCGCTACAACCTGCATTACTTCGACTACCTGCACTGGCCGGTATATCCGGCGGCGATGAAGCAACAGCTGATCGACAGCTGGATCGCCGGCAATCCGCCGACCGCTGGTGATGGCTGGGAGCCTTATCCGGTTTCCCTGCGCGCTGTGAACTGGATCAAGGCGTGGTTGTGTGATGCGCCGGAGCAGGGCGTGCCGCAAGCCTGGCTCGACAGCCTTGCCACCCAGCTCGCCTGGCTGGAGAAGCGACTCGAATATCACCTGCTCGCCAATCACCTGCTGAAGAACGGCAAGGCGCTGTTTTTCGGCGGCGTGTTCTTCGGCGGCCCGGAGGCTGAACGCTGGTGCGAGCGCGGTCTCGAGATCCTGCTGCGCGAAGCCGATGAGCAGATCCTCGCCGATGGCGGGCATTACGAGCGCAGCCCGATGTACCACTGCATCGTGCTGGAAGATTACCTGGATGTGGTCAATCTGCTGCGGGCCGTACCGGGGCTTGTACCGGCGGAGGCGGAAACCCGGCTGCGTGCCGCTGCAGGCCGCGCGCTGCAGTTTCTCGCGGACATCACCGCGGGCGATGGCCGCATCCCGCTGTTCAACGATGCGGCCTTCGGCATCGCCCCCGAGCCTGCCGTTCTGCTCGACTACGGCAGCCGCGTGGCAGGAGCGGCTTCAGCCGCTCCCACAGCTATAGCCGCTCCTGCGCGTATCGACCTCCCCGACACCGGCTACTACGGCTACCGCCAGGGTGGGGACAGCCTGATCGTCGACTGCGGGCCGGTAGGGCCCGACTACCAGCCCGGGCATACGCACTGTGACACGCTGAGCTACGAGTTGTGTGCGGCGGGGCGACGGGTGGTGGTGGATGCCGGTACCCACAGTTATGGCATCGACGGATTGCGTCACCATGCGCGACGTACGAGCAGCCACAACACCGTCCAGCTGGACGGTGTCGAGCAGTCCGAAATCTGGGGTGCATTTCGGGTCGGCCGGCGGGCGAGGCCGCTTCAGGCCACCCTGAGCGCCTGGCAGGACGGTCGCTTATTGTTCAGTGGCAGCCATGACGGCTACCGGCACCTGCCGGGGCAGCCCCGGCACGAGCGGCGCATCGTGATGGCTGTTGCGGGCCGTTGGGAAATCCATGACTTACTTACTGGTAATGCCGGGGAAAAGCATCAGGCTTTAAGCTGCATTCATCTGGACCCGTCGTTCATGGTCCAGGTGGAGACGTGGGGGACATTTATGCTGTTGCATGCAGAGGGTGGTTTGGCGCTACGCCTGACCGTGACCTGTGGCAGCGCGACAAGGCTCGCAGGTGGCTACCATTTCCCGGAGTTCGGCCTGTGCCGGGAAAATAGTGTGATCTGCGTCGAACGGACCGGTGTTCTGCCCATCGAGATGCACTACCGGATCGAGCGACTCTGAGCCGTGCGAATCCTGTTTCTAAGCCACTATTTTCCACCAGAGGTCAATGCGCCTGCCAGCCGGACCTATGAGCACTGCCGTGCCTGGGTGACTGCCGGTCACGAAGCGATCGTTGTTACCAATGTGCCGAACCATCCGGCAGGCAGGATCTATCCCGGTTACCGCAACCGGTTCGTACAACGCAAGGAAGTGGCTGGAATCAGTGTCTACCGTTTGCTCACATTTCTCGCACCGAATCGCGGCGTATTGCGTCGCGGTCTCAACTATTCCTTTTACCTGCTGATGGCTGTGCTGGTGGCACCGTTCCTGCCGCGGGTGGATATCGTCGTATCCACTTCGCCCCAGTTCTTCTGCGGGCTGGCGGGTTACTTCGTCAGCCGCATCAAGCGCGTGCCCTGGGTGCTGGAGGTTCGCGATCTCTGGCCGGAGTCGATCGTTGCTGTCGGGGCCATGCAGAGAAGCTTCACCTTGCGCTGCCTGGCCGGTATGGCGAAATTCGCCTACCGCAAAGCCGATCTCGTGTTGTGTGTGACGGATTCCTTCAAGACCGCGATCATGGCGGAGGGTATCCCGGGCGACAAGATTGCGGTGATCAAGAACGGAGTGGATCTCGACTTCTATGCACCAGAGTCCATACCGGTTCCGGAGACGGCACAGATCCCGGGGCTTGGTGATGTCCGCGGCAAGTTCATCGCTGCATATGTCGGTACCCACGGCATGGCGCATGGCCTCGACACGGTCCTTGAGGCGGCCGCGCTGTTGCGTGATGAGCCAGACATACTGTTCCTGCTGGTGGGTGACGGCGCGCGACGGGAGCACCTCCTGCAACGGCGCGACAGCATGAAGCTGGACAACGTCGTGATGCTCGGCCAGCAGCCCAAGTCCATGATGCCGATGATCTGGGCGATCACGGGGGCCAGTCTCGTGCTTCTCAAGGATGAGCCGACTTTTCTCAATGTCATCCCGTCAAAGATTTTCGAAAGCATGGCGATGCAACGGCCGATCATTCTCGGCGTACGCGGCGAGAGCCAGGCACTGGTGGAGGAGAGCGAGGCCGGAGTCTGCATTCAGCCCGAAAGCGCCGAGCAGCTGGCCGCCGCGGTACGGCACCTGCATGCCGATGTCGAGGGCAGACGGAAACTCGGACAGGCCGGCCGGCGTTTCGTGGCCGAGAACTTCGACCGGAAGGTCCTGGCTGCCCGGTACCTCGATCTGCTGGCGGGTGTGGTGGCAGGGCGTTGTCCGGCTAGCCGCATATGACTGCGCAAGACACCGCATCATCGACCCAGTCGCGCAATTCCGCGCCGTGGCTGTTGCTGGGCGCCATCGGCATTGCGCTGTTTGCCTTTCGCCACAGCATCGGCGACATGCTGGAACGCTGGGGGCACGCTGAATACAGTCACGGCTACCTGATTCCCTTCATCAGCCTGTACCTGCTCGCCGCGCGGCTCGAGTGGCTGGAGCGCGTGCGACCGGTGCCCTCCTGGTTGGGCGTCGGCATGGTGCTGGCCGGGCTGGTCGGCTACCTGTTGGGGGAGCTGAGTGCGCTCTTCGTGATCGCACAGTATTCCCTGGTGCTCGCGTTGTCCGGACTCGTGGTGACGCAGGTCGGATGGCGGGGCTTCAAGGTGCTCTGGCCGGCGCTGGTCTTCCTGCTGTTCATGGTGCCGCTGCCTTATTTCGTCCAGTCCAACCTGTCCAATAATCTGCAGTTGATCTCGTCGGAGCTGGGCACCGCCTTTCTGCGCTCGATCGGGATCCCGGTGTTTCTGCAAGGCAATGTCATCGATCTCGGTAACTACAAGCTGCAGGTCGTGGAAGCCTGCGCGGGACTTCGTTACCTCTTTCCGCTGATGGCTTTTGCCTTGCTGTGTGCCGTGATGTTCCGTGGGGCGCTCTGGAAGCGGCTGCTGTTGTTCTTTACCAGTGTGCCGATTGCCATCGTCATGAACAGCTTTCGCATCGCCGTTACCGGTGTGCTCGTGAACAGCCAGGGCACCGAGGCGGCCGAGGGATTTCTGCACTACTTCGAGGGCTGGGTGATCTTTACCCTGTGCCTCATGATCCTCTTTGCCGAGATGTGGCTGCTGGCGAAGGCGGGCGGCCAGAAGCTCGACGATGTGCTCAACCTCGATCTGCCCGGTCGCGAGATCCTGCCGGGGCTCGCCATGCTGTATGTGCCGAGCCGTCAACTGATCGCCGCCGTCCTGCTGCTCCTTGGTGCCGCCCTTGCCTCGGCCGTGATCGGCAATCGCGTGGAAATCGTGCCCGAGCGCAGCTCGCTGACTGCCTTTCCGCTCAAGCTGGGCGAATGGCGCGGCCAGGAAGGCGAGGTGCCGCGCGACCAGCTGGAGACCCTCAAGCTCACCGACTACATCATGGCCAGCTATAGCCGTCCGGACACCGGCGCGCCGGTGGAACTGTACGTGGCCTACTACGCTTCGCAGCGCTCGGGGGCTTCCATTCACTCGCCACGAACCTGTCTTCCCGGCGGGGGCTGGGTGATCGATGACCTGAGCCTGGTCGATGTAAAGGGTGCGGGTCCCGACGGCTCCCTGGTCGTCAACCGGGCGCTGATCAGTTTTGGCCAGCAGCGCATGCTCGTCTATTACTGGTTCAACCAGCGGGGACGGACCGTTACCAGCGAGTACATGGCGAAGTGGTACATCTTCAGGGATTCGCTGGTGCTGAACAGGACAGACGGGGCGCTGGTACGGTTTATGACCCCGGTCGCAGATGTCACTGCAATCGAGGCCGGTGACCAGCGTCTGCAGGATTTCATTCGCGTGGCGGCGCCGCGCCTGAGTTATTACATTCCGGGAACCTGAGTTCGTTCAGGGCTTACAGCAGGAAACACATGCGACAGGTCGTTCAGAATTTTCGTAGCGGTGATTTGCGCGTCAAGGAGGTGCCGGCACCTGGCGTCCGCTCCGGTCAGCTGCTTGTTGCCAATGTCCGCTCGCTGATCAGCGCAGGCACCGAGAAGTCCACCGTCAACGTCGCGAAGAAGGGCCTGCTGGGCAAGGCGCTCGAGCGTCCCGAGATGGCGCGCAAGGTCATCGACAAGGCGCTCAAGGACGGCCTGGCAGAAACCGCACAGATGGTGTTCCAGCGACTGGATACGCCGGTGGCTCTCGGCTACAGCTGTGCCGGCTATGTGGTGGGCGTCGGGGCTGGAGTCAACGGATTTGCGGTGGGCGACCGCGTGGCCTGTGCCGGGCAGAACCATGCCTCGCATGCAGAGTTTGTCGCGGTGCCGGTGAACCTGTGCAGCCGGATTCCCGAGGGTGTGGATTTCGACGCGGCCGCCTATGTCACGCTCGGTGCCATCGCCATGCAGGGTGTGCGGCAGGCGGAGCCACGGCTGGGTGAACTGGTGGTGGTCATCGGCCTGGGCCTGCTCGGCCAGTTGGCGGTGCAGATGCTCAAGGCAAACGGCTGCCGTGTGCTGGCGGCGGATGTTGCCGGCGACAAGCTGGCGATGGCCAGGCAGTTCGGTGCCGACGATGCCGTGTTGATCGGTGACCTGGCCGAGGCGACAAGGGTCATGAGCGGCGGGCGAGGTGCCGATTGCGTGCTGATCGCCGCGAGCACCAAGGACAACGGGCCTGTCGAGATTGCCGGCGAGATCTGCCGCAAAAAGGGCCGGGTGGTGGTGCTGGGTGCCGTCGGTATGAACCTGCCGCGCGAGCCCTACTACCTGAAGGAACTCGAACTTCGTCTTTCCACCTCCTATGGTCCCGGTCGTTACGACCCGGCCTACGAGGAGAAAGGCCAGGACTACCCCTATGGCTACGTGCGCTGGACGGAAGGCCGGAACATGGAGGCCTTTCTGTGGTTGATCCAGGCCGGCAAGGTCGATGTTGCAAGCCTGACCACGCACCGCTTCGGAATAGACCAGGCAGAGCAGGCCTATCAGTTGATGATGGGCGGTGCGCAGCCTTATCTCGGCATCCTGCTTGAGTATGCCGGGACACCCGACAGCGCAGCCCAGCCCATCGCCGTGGCCACGGGCGTGCGCAGCAGCGCACTCAGCTTCGGCATCATCGGTGCCGGGAACCACGTGCGCGACCGCCTGCTGGGCCCCTTGCAGAAGATCGACAGTACGAGCATTCGCTGGATATGCACCAGCACCGGTGTCAATGCCGATGCGCTCGCCGAGAAGCTGGCTGTTGCCAATCGCACCACGGATTTCCGACAGGTGCTTGCCGATCCCGACACCAACGTGGTGGTGATCGGTACGCGCCACGGTTCACATGCGCGCATGGTCATCGAATCGCTGGAGGCCGGAAAGCACGTCTTCGTTGAAAAGCCGCTTTGTCTCACCGAAGACGAGCTGACGCAGATTGCGGCAACCTATGCCCGCAAGGCTGCAGAGGGTTTGCGGCTGATGGTCGGCTTTAACCGGCGGTTCTCGGAGCATGGCGCGAAGGCGCGCGAGTTTTTTGCCGGCCATCGTGAACCGCTGGTGATGATGTACCGGGTGAACGCGGGCGCCGTGCCGCCTGATCACTGGGTGCAGGATCCGGTTGCCGGTGGTGGGCGCATCATCGGCGAGGCCTGCCATTTTCTCGACTACATGCAGTTTGTCTGTGGCTCCCGCCCCGTTGCTGTACGCGGTCTGGCGATCGGCAGCCATAGTTCGGGAATCACCTCGGACCAGAGCATATTGAGCTTCCGGTTTGCAGACGGCTCCGTCGGCACGATCGTGTACGCTGCCGGTGGCGATGGCAGCCTGGCCAAGGAACGCTTCGAGGCTCTTGGTGGCGGCAAGGCTCTGGTGATGGATGATTTTCTCACCACGGAGTTCCATGAAAATGGCCGTTCGCGGCGCTTCAGGTCGGGGAAACGCGACAAGGGCTTCTCGCAGGA
>JAHDYN010000109.1 GCA_023383735.1 Gammaproteobacteria bacterium
TGCCGACCATCAACGTCTCGGTCGTCGATCTCACCTTCACGGCGGCGCGTGCCACCAGCGTTGAGGAAGTGAACGGCATCCTCAAGGCGGCGTCCGAGGGCGAACTCAAGGGCATCCTCGGCTACAACACCGATCCGCTGGTATCGGTGGACTTCAATCACGACCCGCGCAGTTCGATCTTTGATGCGACGCAGACGCGGGTCGGTGGCGGAACGCTCGTCAAGGTACTGAGCTGGTACGACAACGAGTGGGGTTTCTCCAACCGGATGCTCGACACCACGCTGGCGTTGATCAACGCACGATGACCACCAAAGTGCTGCGGATGGCCGACCTGAGCGTCGCCGGCAAGCGGGTGATGATCCGGGTCGACCTGAACGTGCCGGTCAGGGACGGGCGCGTGAGCAGCGATGCGCGAATCCGCGCAGCTCTGCCGACGATCCGTGATGCACTGGCCCGCGGCGCTGCCGTCATCCTGCTCTCGCATCTGGGCCGGCCCAAAGAGGGCTGCTTTGATCCGGCGCTGTCGTTGCGTCCGGTCGCAACGCGTCTGTCCGAGTTGCTGGGCAGGACCGTACCGCTGATTCACGACTGGTTGCATGGTTTCGAGATTGCCGGCGGCGAAGTCGTGCTCTGCGAAAACGTGCGCTTCAACCCGGGCGAGAAGAAGAATGATCCGGTGCTGGCCCGGCAGATGGCGAAACTCTGCGACATCTTTGTCATGGATGCCTTCGGTACCGCGCACCGTGCCGAAGCAAGCACGCATGGCGTGGCCGGTTTTGCGCCGGTAGCCTGCGCCGGCCCGCTGCTCATGGCCGAACTCGATGCGCTGGAGCGGGTGATGCGCAGGCCGGCGCGGCCGGTGGTTGCCATCGTGGCCGGCTCCAAGGTTTCCACCAAGCTCACGATTCTCAAGTCCCTGGCGAAGCAGGTCGACCAGCTCATCGTCGGCGGCGGCATCGCCAACACCTTTCTCGCGGCGGCAGGTTTCCCGGTCGGCAAGTCCCTGTGCGAGACCGACCTCATCCCCGAAGCGCGCCGGCTGTCCGGCAAGCGCCAGCGCGCCGCCATACCCCTGCCCGTGGATGTGGTCGTCGGCAAGGCGGTGTCAGCCTCTGCAGCAGCGACCGTCCGCGCGGTCAGCCAGGTGGGTCCTGCCGAGCTGATCCTCGACATCGGCCCGAAGACGGCGGCGCAGTATGCGAAGCTGCTGGCCGGCGCCGGCACCATCATCTGGAACGGGCCGGTCGGCGTGTTTGAAATCGAGCAGTTCAGCAAGGGCACCCGGCGGATCGCCGAAGCGGTGGCGAAGTCGCCGGCCTTCAGCATCGCCGGCGGTGGCGATACGCTGGCCGCACTCGACAAGTACGGCGTGACCGACCGGATCTCCTATGTCTCGACCGGCGGCGGCGCCTTTCTCGAGTTTCTCGAGGGCGCCACGCTGCCGGCGGTTGCCGCACTCGAGGCGCGGGCAAAGAGCGGGCGACGCTGAGCTGCATGCGCCGTACCAAGATCATCGCCACGCTTGGCCCGTCCACCGACGATCCGGCCACGCTTGCGAAGCTCTTCAAGGCCGGCGTCGATGTGGTACGGGTCAACTTCTCGCACGGGGACCCTGATACGCGCGAGCGCCGGGTGCGCACCGTGCGCGAAGTGGCTGAACAGTGCGGTAAGTACGTTGCCGTGCTCGGCGACCTGCAGGGGCCGAAGATACGCATCCAGCGCTTTCGCGACGGTCCGGTACAGCTGGTCGAGGGCCAGGCCTTCGTGCTGGATACCGCGATGGACCCGCAGGCCGGCACGCCTGAAGGCGTTGGTGTCGCCTACCAGCAGCTGCCCGACGATGTCAGCAGTGGCGACACCCTGCTGCTCGACGATGGCTTCATTTCACTGGCTGTCGAACGGGTCAGCGGCACACGGATTCACTGCCGGGTCGTGCAGGGTGGCCAGCTCGCCGACAACAAGGGCATCAACCGGCAGGGTGGCGGACTCTCGGCGCCGGCGCTCACCGACAAGGACCGCCAGGACCTGGTGCAGGCGGCGGCGCTGGGCATCGACTGGCTGGCCGTGTCTTTCGTCCGCTGTGCCGAGGATCTGCACGAGGCCCGCGAGCTGTTGCACAAGGCCGGTGGCACCGCGCATCTGGTCGCCAAGATCGAACGTGCCGAGGCGCTGGCCAATCTCGAATCAGTGATCGATGCGGCCGATGCCGTGATGGTGGCCCGCGGTGACCTGGGCGTGGAGATGGGCTATGCGGGCCTGACCGGTTTGCAGAAGCAGATCCTCAAGATGGCGAGGCACCGGCACAAGGTCGCGATCACGGCCACGCAGATGCTCGAGTCGATGATCCACAACAAGGTGCCGACGCGGGCTGAAGTGTCCGATATTGCCAACGCCGTTCTGGACGGCACCGATGCGGTGATGTTGTCGGCAGAGACCGCGGTTGGCGAGCACCCGGTCATGGCGGTGGCATCGATGGCCGAAGTCTGTGTCGGTGCGGAGAGCTACTACCTGACACTGGGCCGGCCCAGCCACCGAATGAACGACCGTTTCGAGCGGGTGGATGAGGCGATCGCGATGGCGGTCATGTATACGGCCAACCATCTGCCGGTGAAGGCGATCATCGCGCTGACCGAGTCCGGTTCCACGGCGCTCTGGATGTCGCGCATCCGTTCCGACATCCCGATCTTCGCTTTCACCCGGCATGAAGCAACGCGGCGGCGGGTGGTGATGTACCGGGGTGTCTACCCTGTGGCCTTTGATATCACGCATACCGATATCCAGCGCATGTACGATGAGATCTTCCAGCTGCTGCTTTCCATGGGGCATGTGAACGTAGGTGATCGCGTACTGGTAACCAAGGGTGAGCTGTCGGGCATCGCCGGCCGGACCAACTCCATGCAGATCCTGTCGGTCACCGGCCCGTGACTGGTCCGGCTTCGGCGCTCGGCCGTCTGCTGGGCCGGACAACCACCATCGAGCCGCACGAAACCCGCGCCGTCGTCACCGCGTTCCTGCTGTTTTTCTGTGTGCTCGGCGGCTACTTCGCAGTCCGGCCGGTGCGCGAAACGGTGGGCACGATTCTCGGATCCGACCGGGTCAGCGACCTGTATGTGGTCACCTGGATTGCCTCGCTGCTGATCGTCCCCATCTATGGCTGGGCATGCGCCCGTTTTCGCCGCAGCGCCTTCCTGCCGTGGATCTACGCTGTGGTGGCCGGTTCGCTCGTGGCGGTCGGCCTGATGCTCGCTGCAGATGAGGAGAACACGGCTGTCGCACAGTTCTTCTATGTCTGGATCAGCGTGCTGAACCTGTTCATCGTGTCGGTGTTCTGGAGCTTTCTGCTCGAGCTGTTCGATGCCGCGCAGACGCAGCGTCTGTTCGGCGTGATTGCCGCGGGCGGCACCAGCGGTGCGCTGATCGGACCGCTGATGACCGATCTGGTCGTGCCGTTCATCGGCAATACCGGCGTGCTGTTCATGGGCGCGGGCTTCTTCGTGGTCGCGATCCTCTGTCAGCGCGCGCTGCTCGGCATCTGGGCAGCTGAACCGGCATCCCCCGGCGGGGTGCGGGCGTCGGAGCGCCCGATGGGCGGCAATCCTTTCGCCGGCTTTACGCTGGTACTCAAGTCACCGTACCTGCTCGGCATTTCGCTGTTCGTGATCCTGCTGGCCTCGGTGAATACCTTCCTGTACTTCGAGCAGCTGCGGCTGGTCAGCGAGACCTTCACCGATACCGCCCAGCGCACCCAGGTGTTTGCGCGCCTGGACTACATCGTGCAGAGCCTGACCATCGTCCTGCAGTTGTTCGTCACCGGGCGCCTGGCGTCCCGGCTGGGCATCGTGGCGCTGCTGACGCTGGTGCCGATGGTCATGGTTGCCGGATTCCTCGGCCTGGCGGTGATGAATACCTTCTGGGTGCTTGCGGTGGTGTTCGTGGCGCGCCGTGTCGGCGAATATGCCTTTATCCGGCCGGGCCGCGAAATGCTCTTCAGCCGGGTCGACACCGAGTCGAAGTACAAGGCCAAGAACCTGATCGACGTGCCGGTCTATCGCGGTGGCGATGCGCTCTCGGCGCAGGTCAAGACGGCGCTCGAGGCCGGTGGCCTCGCGAGCGCCGGGGTCGCGTTGCTGGGTGCGGTACTGGCTGCGCTCTGGGCTCTGAACGGCTGGTGGCTGGGTCGTCAGGCACGTCTCAGGCAACGGCTGTCCGGCCAGGATTGAGTCGACTAGTGCGGCTCCGTTCCTTGTGATGGCATTTCGCGTGTGCTTAAGATCGCGTTTTCTGACTGGCCAGTGACCTGCCCGGAAACATGCTGCGAATGACGCCGACGCGCCAACAGCGTATTGCCTCCACCCTTGCCATGGACCGGCAGATCGGGTTGGTGCTGCCTGGTGGCGGCGCTCGTGGTGCCTATCAGGTGGGTGTGCTGAAGGCGCTTGCCGAGCTGCTGCCGCGCCGCTCGCCGAATCCTTTCGCTGTGCTCAGCGGCACCTCCGCCGGCGCAATCAGCGCGGCAGTCCTCGCGACCCGCGCGAGGGTGTTCCGTGCGGCCGTCAACGACCTCGAACGCGTCTGGGCCAACTTCCGTTCCGAGCAGATCTTCCGCTGTGATACCGCGACCATGCTGAAGACCAGTCTGCGCTGGGTGATGGCCCTCCTGTTCGGCGGCCTCGGCGAACAGAATCCGCACGCCTTGCTGGACAACCAGCCGCTGTGGGAGCTGCTCCGCGCGCGCCTCAATTTCGATGCGATCCAGGAAGCCATCGACCAGGGCTATCTGGGCGCGCTGGCCATCACGGCCGCCGGCTACGATTCGGCGCGCTCGGTGAGCTTCTTTCAGGGCAGCCCCGAGCATCAGTCCTGGGACCGTGTGCGCCGCAAGGGTCGGCCGACCACCATCACTCTCGAGCACCTGATGGCGAGCATCGCGGTGCCGATGATCTTTCCGCCGGTCCGCGTAGGGCAGGAGTATTTCGGTGATGGCGCCATGCGCCAGGCAACGCCGCTCTCGCCGGCGCTGCGGCTTGGTGCCGAGCGCATCCTGGTGATCGGGGTGCGCAACGAGGTCATCGATCCCTTGCCCGGCCCCGGCGAGCAGGTGCCTTATCCAAGCTTCGGCAAGATCGCCGGCTATGTGCTCGATGCCCTGTTCATGGATGGCCTGTCTTCGGACCTGGAGAGCCTGACGCGCATCAATCTGATCCTGGAAAAGCTGCCCGGACGCGTGCTGCAGGGCGAGTTTGGCCTCCTGCACCATACCGATGCGCTGATCATGCTGCCGAGCCAGGACATCCGCGCGATTGCCGGCCGGCATATAGACGAGATGCCGAAGGCCTTCCGCATGTTGATGCGCGGTGTCGGTGCGACCAATTACAGTGGCAGCCAGCTGCTGAGCTATCTGCTGTTCGAGTCCGGCTATACCCGCGAGCTGATCCAGCTCGGCTACGACGATGCGATGGCCCGCCAGGCCGAGCTGATCTCGTTCATGGAAGGCGAACCGATTCAGGCGCGCGGCGGCATATCCGGCTGGCGCGACCTCAGCGACGAGTATTCACAGCGCCTGCGGGTCCTGAAGCTCGATGAAGCGGCAGTTGCCGCTGCCGCACGCTGAGGCCGGCTGCTCAGGTCAGCAGCAGGGTCCCCAGGCCGAGTACGGCGACAAATCCCACCAGGTCGGTCACGGTAATCAGGATCACCGATCCGGCCAGCGCCGGATCGATGCGCAGCTGCCGGAGTGCCAGTGGCACGCCAAAGCCCACCGCCACGGCAATGACCAGATTGGCGGCGGTTGCCGCGGCGATCACGCCAGCCACACGCCAGTCGCGAAAGAACACGGCGGTAACGCCTGCCACGACCGTTGCGCTCAGCAGCGCGTTGACCAGCCCGATGGCGAGCTCCCGGCGCAGCAGCGGCGAGGTGTTCGCACCCTGTATGCGTCCAAGGGCGATGCTGCGGATCATCAGGGTCAGTGTCTGGCTGCCGGCGATGCCGCCCAGTGCCGCGACCATCGGCATGAGCACGGCCAGCAGGATCACCTTGTTCATCGTCGCCTGGAACAGGTTGATGACGGCAGCCGTGCAGAAAGCCAGCGTCAGATGCACGGCCAGCCAGACGGCGCGCCGGCGGCTGCTGGTCAGGATGGGCGCGAACATGTCGTCGTCCTCGTCCAGCCCGTCGCGCGAGAGGATGTCATGGTCGGCCTGTTCCTGGATCACGTCGACGACGTCATCCACCGTGATCTGGCCGATCAGGCGTCCGGCGCTGTCGATGACGGCTGCGGAAACGAGGTCGCGGTCCTGGAACTCACGGGCGACCTCCGCTGCACTGCTGGTCGCATGGATCGCCTCCACCGAGGGATCCATGAGGGCGGTAACCGCCGCTTCAGGATCGCTGGTCAGCAGCCGTGCAAAGGTGAGCACGCCGAGATAGCGGTCGTCCCGGTCGACGACAAAGACCGAGTCGGTATTCACCGGCAGCTCGCCGCGCATGCGCAGGTAGCGCAGCACGACGTCGACGTTGACATCGGGCCGCACCGAAACCGTCTCGGGATTCATGAGGCCGCCGGCGCTGTCGGCCGGCCAGGCCAGGGCGGCCTGCAGCCGCTCGCGGTCCTGCACCGACAGCGACTGCAGGAC
>JAHDYN010000110.1 GCA_023383735.1 Gammaproteobacteria bacterium
GCCGGCGACCGGCCGGATTCGGCAAGCTGCTTGTCGACGATGGCGCGCATCCGGCCGATGTCTTCGGGCATGTGGTCACCGACGAAGATGCCGTCGGCATACTTTGCCGCAGAGCGCAGCATCTGCGGACCATTGGCGCAGACCCAGATCATCGGCGGGGTGCCGCCGGCAAATGACGGGTGGTAATACAGCACCTTGTACATCTCGCCCTTGTACCTGACCGGTTTGCCGGTGCTGGCGAGCCTGAGGATCTCGACGCACTCGCGCACGGCACGCAGGCGCCGCTCCTGCGGCACGCCCATCGCCGTGGGTGCGCCACCGGCGCCGGCGGCGATGCCGATATGCGCCCGCCCGCCCGAGACCTCGTTGAGGGTCAGCAGCGCTGCGGCCATCTTCATCGGATGCAGCTCATAGGGAGAGACAGCCACCGGACCGAGGCTGATCTTCTTCGTCGCCAGTGCTGTTTGCACGAAATTGATGAACGGGTCGCGGGCATCGTGCATGTTCGAGACCCACAGGCCGCCAAAACCATAGCTTTCGGCGAGCTGGCCGAGTTCCGCCAGTCGCTTGCCGGGGTGATTGGCTTCGAGGATCAGGTCAATGCGCATGAAAACGTCTCCATTGCAGTGATTGAGGTTGCGGGCAGGCGCGCCCGGCTGTCAACATGGGAAAGAATCGGGTGCATGGAGTGGTTGCGTGCGCAGTGGTGACATGAAGCGTGAATTCGAAATCAGCGGTTTTGACGAGGCGGTGCTCATCGTGCGTTCCCCCGAGCCGCACCTGGCCTGCTGGCGGGATGCCGGCGGCTGGGTGCTGCAGCATGAGGGTGCGGTGGATGCGCGCCTGTTGCACGGCTGGGGTTTGCCTGAGGCGGCTGCCGGCCGCGAATGGCGGCTTGCCCATCCGCATGGCGGCGCAGGCTGCCTGCGGCTGATGCGGCTGGACAATGCCGGGCCGCAGGCCGACATGCGCCCCGACGACCAGTGCTGGGATTCCGGCGGCATCTTCGATCTCAACGTGCGTGTCCGCGACGTCGCCGGGGCCGCTGCTGCCCTGCACGCGCTGCACTGGCATGGTGCCTCGCCGCCGATCCGCTGGGATTTTGGTGGTCTGATCGGGAAGGAGTGGCTGACGCGCGGACCGGACAACGTGCGTCTGGCACTGATCGAGCGCGTCGAGCCGCCGCTGCCCGAGGCCGACCAGCCGGTCGGCTTCGGCCCGGTGTTCAACTCCAGCCAGATCGTGCGCGACATGGACGCCGCCCTCGGCTTCTATTGTGATGTGCTTGGTTTCCAGCGTGCCGTGTCGTTTCAGACCGGGCCCCTGCCGTCTGCCGCCAATGTGATGGGCTTGCCGCCCGGGCTGGCAGCGCAGGCGAGCCTGGATCTGCATATCGTGCATCCCGCCGGTCTCAAGGAAGGTTCCATAGAGATCGTCAGCGTCAATGGTGCGGGCGGGCTGGATCTGTCGGACACGGCGCGACTGCCGAACTTCGGTATGGCCTTATTGCGTCATCCGGTGCGCGGGATCAAAGTATTTGCGGAACATCTGGCCCGGCAAGAGTGGCCGCTGGCAATGCCCCTGACGCGCGTGAGTCTTGCGCCGCATGGCGAGGTGGATCTGCTGGCCGTGTGCGCACCGGAGGGTGCGAGGCTGGAGTTCTACGAAGTCGCAGCCTGAGCAGACACGCTGCAGGCCTGATCATCTGGCGGAGAGAAGGAATTCATGAGCACGTTATCCGGATCGACGGAGCAGGTACGCGAAAAACTGCTGGCGCTGCGCGCCGAGTTTCGCAAACGCATCGACACCATTCATGCCCATGCCCGCAACCCGCTGGAAGCGGATTCCTCCGAGCAGGCCGCACAGCTCGGCAATATCGCCGTGGTTTCTGCACTGGAAGCAGAAGCCACCACCGAACTTGCTGCCGTCGATGCCGCGCTGGCCCGCCTTGACGCGGGCACTTACGGCCGCTGCGCAAAGTGCGGCGAGCCGATCAGCGCAGGCCGGCTCGCTGCACGACCGGCCTCCGCGCTGTGCATGGGGTGCAAGACCGACTGATACCGGCAACGGCGGCGGTGTATGCCGGCCGCTTCGACAGGCTGGGTGCATATGCTGATCTGGGCCGAATTCCTGCTCTGCGCGGCATTGATTGCCGTCGCCGGCGTCTATCTGTGCCGTTATGGTGATGCGATTGCCCGTGCCACGGGCATGGGCGGAACCTGGATCGGCCTGATCCTGCTGGCCAGCGTGACATCCCTGCCCGAACTCGTTACCGGCGTCAGTGCCGTGACCGGTGCCGATACGCCAAACATCGCCATCGGCGATGTACTCGGCAGTGCCGTGGTGAATCTTGCCATGCTGGTTGTGCTGGATATCGTGCGGCGCAGTGAGTCCGTGTACCTGCTGGTCGATCGCGGGCACATCATCTCCGCGGCGTTCGGGCTCGCATTGCTCGGGCTGGTGGCCTTCGGCCTGTTGTTCGAACACGTGGGCAGGCCGCCGCCGATTGCGCATGTGGGCTGGTCGTCGCCTGTCATCCTCGTGGTGTACCTGCTCGGGATGCGCACGGTCTTCCAGTACGAACAACGCCGCATGGCTGAATACCTGCAAACGACCGATCCACGCGATTCCTCGATCGATCTGGCCGATGCCATCCGGCGCTACGCGATGGCTGCCCTGGTGGTTCTGGCCGCAGGTGCCTGGCTGCCCTATGCCGGTGCGGACCTGGCCGACAGCATGGGCTGGGAACGGTCCTTTGTCGGTACCATCCTGGTGGCTGCCGCCACCTCCATGCCCGAACTCGTGGTCACCATCACCGCCGTGCGCATGGGTGCGCTCGACATGGCCATCGGCGGGCTGCTCGGCAGCAACATGTTCGACGCGGCCATCGTGGCCATCGATGACATTTTCTACCTGCCCGGCCCGGTATTGCGGGATGTCTCGCTGGCCCATGCCTTCTCGGCGCTGTCAGCGATCATGATGAGCGGGATCTTCATCGTGGGGATGGTATATCGCCCGTCCGGCCGGGTATTCGGCACGGTCGGCTGGGCCAGCATCTTTCTGAGCCTCATATTCGTGGTGAACAGCGTCGTGCTGTTTCTGTATGGCGACTAGGGACTGCGCTGGAAGGCGCTGTCGGCGCTCATCGCGCTGCTGGTGGTGGCGAGGCCCGTACCGTCTATACCGGGCGGTTGCCCGGGGTGTTCATGGTCACATCCAGCGGTGCGACGGAAACCAGCTCGATGGTCTGCGAGCCGAGGCGAACCTGCCCGTTGCTCCGGTCGATGGCCTCCAGCAGTTTCTCCGTGATCAGGTCTTTTGTCAGGCGACGCTTCTTGTAGTCCACGACATAGCGCAAGGTGTACTCCACCCAGTTGTCATTGGCCACCATGGTTACCATGGGGTCGACACGGGCGTCCTCAAGCAGGTAGCGATGCTTCATCTGTGTCCAGACAGATTTCGAAGAGGCGGAGAACTCGCCAGTTACCTCTGTCAGCGCTGCGGTGAATATCTGCTTGGCCAGCTTCTGGTTGCTGCCGTAGCGTACCGGGAGCACCAGCTCGTCCCACAGGAAGGGGAAGTCGGCCGAGTAGTTGTAGACCGGTTCCTTGAAGATGAAGCTGTTGGCCACACGCACGATCCGGCCGTTGTAGGCATCGCCCCTGACCCATCCGCCGCACTCCATCAGCGTGGTGCGCAGCACGCCGATGTCGATGACGTCGCCCATGATACCGCCGAGCTGGACGCGGTCGCCGACCTGGTAGAAGCGGCCGAAGGACACCGCCACCCACCCGGCAATGCTGGCGATCACTTCCTGCAGGGCAAAGGCAATGCCGGCGCCAGCCACGCCGAAGGCGATCGTCAGGCTTGAGAGCTTGTCGCTGAAGACCAGTGACATCAGAAAGATGGCCATCAGGTAACCGAGCGCGGTCACCGCCTTGCGCATGTGGTAGCGTCGGCCACTGTCGCTGATGTAACGCACCAGTACGCGGTGCAGGATCTGTACTGCGATGATTACGGCCAGAAGCACCAGCAGGCTGGTCGCGATCCGCGCCATCACCGGATCCTGCAGCCAGGTCTGAAGTTTTTCGATCATGGAGTGCGCCAGTCCCTGATATGCACATCGCGCTGCGGGAAGGGAATGGTAATGCCTTCTCGCGCAAAGCTGCGATACACCTCGCAATTCAGTTCGTGAAGCACGAGCCCCCGCAATACCGGCTCCGCGATCCAGACCAGCAGTTCAAAACCGATGCTCGAATCGCCGAAGGTCCGCAGGCGTACTCGCGGTTCCGGTTCGCGGCACACGTTGGGATGATCAGCCGAGATCCTCATCAGGCAGGCAATGACCTGGTCGATGTCCGAGCCATAGGCAACGCCCACCGGCACGCGCAGCCGGTACTTGACGTGCGGGCCACCCGATTCGTTGACGATCTTGGCGCGTCCCATGATGCCGTTGGGAATGCTGATCTCCTCGTCATCGCGGGTCAGAAGGCGCGTGCTGCGCAAACCGATGTGCGTTACGCGCCCGCGCTCCCCGGAGTCCAGCACGATGTAGTCGTCGATCCGGTAGGGTTGGTCGATGAGGATGGCGACGCCGGCAAACAGGTTGCCGAGCGTGTCCTGGGCAGCAAAGGAGAGCGCGAGGCCGACGATACCGGCTGAAGCAACGAGGCCCGTGACGTTGACGTCCCATGCCAGCAGGATCAGATACACGCCGACCAGGGCCATCATGATGCGCAGGAGCATGTTGAACAGCGGCACCGTGGTCGGCCGTGCCCAGGGGGGTGGCGATGGCCGGAGGCTGGTGGTCTCCACAACCAGACGTCCGGCCCGGATCGTGGCGCTGGTCCAGACCAGGACCAGCAGGCTCATGACGAAGGCCGTAGTCAACCGCGTCAGCAGCGGTGTCATCGGCAGCACTTCGGCAGCCACCAGCAGGCCGAGCAGGGCGATGGTACGGAACAGTGTCGTGTGGCCGATGCCGCCGAGCCGTCCACCGCTGTCCCAGCGGATCAGCAGGCGGTCCAGTGCCGCACCAGTCAGCCAGTCCACGAGCTTGCCGAAGACCAGAAACAGCACGACGATGACAACCGCCTGCAGAAAGGGATTGGGCCCGATGAACTCAACCCAGCGGAATACCGGCCCCAACCAGTTTTCGATCATGGCACTCCCTTTCCGGGGCGGTCGCTAGAAGGGATCCATCCTAACATGCGGGCCTGGTGACCTCGATCATGCTGATCGTCCACTTCACCTGGCTGTGCACACGTCGGCAGGTCGGCTACTCTCCCTGCCAGTGATCCAGCTGCGAGCATCCGGCCATGCCCGAGCCTGCCAGCATGACGAGTGCATCCCTGCACTGCGAACGTTCCGGTACAGGTGTGCTGCGCATACGGCTTGGTGGCGACTGGCTCATGACAGCCAGCCTGCCGGCCACGGCTCCCCTTCTTGGTGAACTCGCTGGCAGCGAGGCGCCGGTGCGTATCGAGTTTGATGCACGGATGCTTGGTCGCTGGGATACCGGTCTGATGATTTTTCTGGGCGCCGTACGGCGCGCCGCCGAGAGCCACGGCATGGCACTCGATACCAGCGGATTGCCGGAGGGCGCGAGGCGGCTGCTGGAGCTTGCTTTTGCCGTGCCGGAGCGGGCCGGGGCGCGTCGCTCCAGCCGGGCCGACAGCCTCGTCGTGCAGGTCGGCAAGGCGACACTGAGGTCGCTGGAGCGTGCCCGGGAGCTTCTGGCCTTCCTCGGCGAGTTGACGCAATCTTTCGGCCGCCTGCTGCGCGGCAAGGCGGTGTTCGACCGGGCCGACCTCATGCGGTTTTTTCACCAGGCCGGTGCCCAGGCGCTCGGCATCGTCAGCCTCATCAGCTTCCTGATCGGTGTGATCTTTGCCTTCGTCGGCGCCTACCAGATGGAACAATTCGGTGCCGGCATCTACGTGGCCAATCTGGTGGCCGTGGCCATGGTGCGGGAGATGTCGGCCATCATGACCGGCATCATCATGACCGGCCGCACCGGCGCGGCGTTTGCCGCACAGCTCGGCACCATGAAGGTGAATGAAGAGACGGATGCCCTGTCCACACTGGGCCTCAACCCGATCGATTTCCTGGTATTGCCGCGAGCCATCGCGCTGATCGTCATGATGCCGCTGCTCACCCTCTATGCCGACCTGCTCGGCATTGCCGGCGGCATGGTGGCCGCGCTGGCCATGCTGGACGTCAGCTTCGTGCAGTATCTGGAGCAGACGCTGGGTGCCGTGAGCCTGCATGACCTGTTTGGCGGCTTGTTCAAGTCGCTGGTGTACGGCACCGTGGTCACGGTGGCAGGCTGTCAGCAGGGCATGGCCTGCGGGAACAGCGCCCAGGCCGTCGGCGAAGCCACCACCGGGGCGGTGGTGATGGGTATCCTGCTCATCGTCATCAGCGCCTCCCTGCTCACGGTGATCTACACGGTGTTGAACA
>JAHDYN010000111.1 GCA_023383735.1 Gammaproteobacteria bacterium
CTGTATCACGATCCCGCGCCGCCGGGACAGAACGACAAGGGCTTTGTCACCATGCTCGCCTGGGCACCGCCCGGCTGGTCGGACAACCGCATGGTGCATCACCCGGTATTCGAGGAGGCCTACAGCCTCGACGGTCACCTGGTCTACAACTTCGGCACGCTCGACGCCGGCACGTATTTCTTCCGGCCTGCGCGCGTCAAGCACGGCCACTTCGTTGCCGGCGAGGAACGCGGCTGGACCGGTTTCTTCCGGCTCGACGGCACGCTGCTCAACTGGATCACGGTCAACGAGCGCGTCGTCATCGAAGGCGATGCCATCAACTACAACCCGAAATCGAAGTACGAAGCGCCGATCATTGCCGGCATACCGGTCCGCTCGCGCTCGACCGGCGAATGGGATCTCGACGGCCAGTAGGGTTCAGCATCCATGAATCAGCGCAGTTCACGTCGCACAAACAGCCGCTGTTGCGGGCCGCTGCTCGCGGCGGCACTCGGCATGGCGGTGCCGTTACTGGCCACCGGGCAGGTGGATCATTCGCAGCATGCCGCCGGGGACGAGCACGCCGGGCACGATACGGGGCGCGATGAACTCGGCCGGCGCCTGTATGGCATGAAGCACGAGATGTCGCCCGAACTGACCGCCGAGCTGCGGCAGAAAATCCCGCTGTTCGCAAAATACACGGACGCCCAGATGAATCTCTCCATGGAGCAGATGGGCGCCGATTACAGCTGGTACATCAGCCCGGCAGACCTCAAGGCCGAACAGGGCGTACTGATCCTGCTGCACGGCTTCCGCGAACAGGGCGACAAGCTGTTCCGCGAACGGGTGCAGCCCATCGGCGATGTCCTGCCCACGTCGCTCGGGGTCGGCATGGCGATGATGATGTCCGAGCATATACAGCTGGGACTCGACGACCTGCAGGCAGCCGGTGCAAAGGAAATCGTGGTGGTGCCGATCGTATCGTCCACCCACGACGAAATGTACCGCCAGTGGGAATACGTGCTCGGCCGGCGCGCAGAAGCTTCGTATGCCACGGTCGGCCAGGTCAAGACCGATGCCGTGCTGCACCTGACCGCACCGCCGGGTACTGATCCGCTGATCGCCGAAATCCTGCTCGACTATGCGCTGGAAATCAGCACGGACCCAAAAAACGAGGTAGTGATCATCGCCTCGCACGGGCCAGCCGGCGCAGCCGACAATGCCCGGTTGCTGGACAACCTGGAAATGCTGGCGAAGTACATCCAGGAAGACGGCGGCTTCGCAGCGGTGCGGGCCGCCACCCTGCAGGATGATGCGGTTCCGGAAGTGCGCGCGGCGAACGTGCAGAAACTGCGCGCGATGGTGGAAGGTGCCACGAAGGACGGCAAGAAGGCGCTCATCGTGACCAACCTGGTCGGTGCCCGGACCATCCAGGCAAAGCTCCGGCGCGATCTCAAGGGACTCGATTACGCCTTCAATGCCAAGGGCATCGTGCAGCACGACAACTTCATCAAGTGGATCAGCGAAAGCGTCCACTCCGCGCTGGAAAAATCAGCCTACAAACCGGCCTCAGCCACGCACTGACCGCGGGCGCCGCTGTCGAGGCTTCCGGAGCCGTCATGCGCATCGACGTCATTCTCGAAGCCAACAATCCGCCCGAGACGATACTGAAGCTCGGCCGCCTGGCCGAAGAGCAGGGTCTCGGCGGTGTCTGGGTATCGAACATGAACGATGCCCGCGATCCCTTCATCAACTTCGTGCCGCTGGCCATGCAGACAGAGCGCATTCGCCTCGGCCCCATCGCCGTCAGCCCCTTCGAACTGCATCCGCTGAAGATGGCCAGCTCGCTGATGACGCTCAACGAAGTGGCAAAGGGGCGTGCGCAGATCGTGGTCGGGGCCGGCGGCGGCACCGCCACGGCCATGGGCGCGAAACCGGCACGGGTGGTGCGGGCCGTGCGGGAATGCGTCGAGATCCTCAAGGCGGCTGCCACCGGGAAGCCGCTCAGGTACCAGGGCGAGATCTTCGAGATCAAGTGGTACAACCCGGCCTGGGCACGCAGCCCGGCACCCATGATCCTTGTCGGCGCCAATGGCCCGCAGATGCTGCGCTCGGCGGCGCGCTACGCCGACGGCATCATGGTCAGCGATTTCGTGGTCGAACAGGTGCGCAAGGCGCGGGCAATCGTCGATGCCTCGCTCACCGAGGTGGGCCGCGATACCACGACTTTTCCGATGAACAATTTCTGGGCCTGGCACGTGAAGAAGAGTCAGGAAGAAGCCGAGCGCGAAGCGCGCATCTGGCTCACCGTACGCGGCACGCTCTATCCGCCGCATATCGACGCAGTGCTGGATCCGGACGAGGCGGCCATCGTCAACCGGAACATCAACGCTTTCATCCGCGCCTACAACAGGAAGAGCGATGTCATCGAAGGCGTGCCGGACTCGATCGTCCGCAAGCTCACGCAGCGCTGCACTTCAGCCTGCTCGCTCCGTAATCTGGACCAAGAAATCGACCGCCTGCGCCGGTTTCAGGCCGCCGGCCTGACCGATATCGCGCTGCGGATCTACGAGAACCCGGCCGAGACGATCAGGGTTCTGGGCGAACGGGTCGTGCCGGCACTGCGCAACTGAGGCTGTTGCCCGCTCAGCGTACTGACCCATGTTTTCGTGTTCGTGCCGACCCTGGTAATCGTGACCCGGATAGACGAGTACCTCGTCAGGCAGGGTAAAAGAGCTTGCCCCGCGAGACCCTGAACGCACTCCGTAGTGCCGCGGTCGCGGTCCGGAAAGTCTTGCTGCTACCGTGAGTACACGGTGAGCGCTTGCAAGACTTTCCCGCCCACGCCCGCTGTGAACGTGGGCATTTCGCAACCGGAATCATATCCATTGCAACGGTCGGCGATGGGAGAGGCTGACCTGACCGAGCCGGTCATTCAGGCCGCAACGCTTTGGCCTCGCTGGCCGGTGCCGATGCGACATGCACCAGCGCATACCCCGAGAACACGATCTGCGGCACCGCCATGCCGATGATCTGGCCATCCATCGGTGAGGGCAGATCAAAGCGCTCATCGGTGAAGGGATCAAAGATGCGTGCGATCAGGTCACCCTTGCGGATGGTGTCGCCCAGCTTGCGTACCGGGTAGAAGACCCCGCCGTTGCCGAGCGGTACCCGCAGCCAGCGTGCCCTGGCGAAGGTGCGTTCTGCGGGCGTCGGTGCTGTCGCCTGACCGCCCGTCATGCCGAGACCAATCATGACGTTGCGCACGCCCTGCACGCCGTGTTCGATCTCGGCGGGTTCAAAGCGCAGAGGCAAACCGGCCTCGTAGATGATCGACGGTATCCCGGCATCCATCATTTCCCGGCGCAGGCTGCCCTTGGGGCCGGCGCCGCCGAGCACGACCGTTGCGCCAAAGCGTCGCGCAAGCTCCAGCGCCTGCGGGTTGGCGAGGTCCACGCGCACCTGCGGCAGGTTGGCGCGCTCGAAGGAGCCGGTATGCAGATCGATGAGCGCGTTGCAATGCTCGCTCAAGGCGCTGAACAGGATGCCCGCAATCAGCGCGGTGTTGTCGCTGCCCGGATTGCCCGGAAACGCCCGGTTGAGGTCGCGTCGGTCCGGCATGTAGCGGCTGCCGGTGCGGAAGCCGTGTGCATTGGCGGCCGGCACGGCAATCAGCGTGCCGGACATCCGGGCCGGATCAAGACGGGCAAAGCTTTCACGGGCGATTTCAAAACCATTGCGTTCATCGCCGTGGATCAGCGCCGTCAGACACAGGGTCGGACCGGGATGCGCACCACGGGCGACGAAAACCACCGTATCGAGAAACGAACCCTCGAAGGTCTGCGTGTGCTGGTAGCGGAACTTGCGCTTCTGGCCTGGTGCAATCTCGCGATCCAGCAAACGCAGCGGACCCCAGCCAGCCGGCGGGGGGCCTGCCGCCTGGCCGGATACCTGGATTGGCAGGAGCAGGGTGCAAGCCATCGCCAGCAACGCAATCACGCGCATTCGCAACTCTCCGTTCGAGGAAGTATGTCCTTCATGAGTGCATACTAAGGCGCATATGTTCATCATCCGGCGCGTCTTCGACGACACCACCGAAACCAGCCGCCGTTTGCTGGCCCAGGCGCAGGATATCCTGCGCAAGCAGTTTCATCTGCTCAGCGAAGCCGAGATCGGCAAGCTCGCTGAGCAGTTGCGCGATCCCCTCAAGCACCGCTTCCGCGCCATCCTGTTCGTCGCCGAGCGCCGCGAACAGGTGGTGGGATTTGCGCTGCTGCTGCATGCCCCTGACCTGCGCTTCTGCTACCTGGACTTCATCGCCACCGGCACCGGAGAGATGGGCCAGGGTCTCGGCGGCGCATTATATGAGCGCGTCCGCGAAGAGGCGCTGCGCCTCAAGGCCCGCGGCATCTTCCTGGAATGCCTGCCCGACGATCCGGCACTGAGCCCCGACCCGGTCATCCGCAGCGCGAACGCTGCCCGGCTGAAGTTCTACGAGCGCTATGGCGCAACTCCCATCATCAATACCCGCTATGAGACACCGCTGAAGGCCGACGATACCGATCCGCCCTATCTGGTGTTCGACGGGCTTGGCCAGGACGAGCCCCTCACGCGGCGCAATGCGCGGCGGATAGTCCGCGCCATTCTCGAGCGCAAGTATGGCGACTACTGTCCGCCGGCATACATCAAGGACGTGGTGGCCTCGATCCGCGACAACCCGGTGCGCCTGCGTGAACCCCGCTACGTCAGGACACCGAAACGCCAGGCCAAACAGCGCTCCGCACCACGCCAGCGACGTATCGCCGTCGTCATCAACGACCGCCACCAGATCCATCACATCCGCGAAAGCGGGTATGTCGAAGCGCCAGCCAGGGTACGGGTGATTCGCCGCGAACTGGCCAAGGTCGATCTGTTTGACGATCTGCCGCCACGCCGCTACAGCGAGGACTGGATCACGGCGGTGCACGATCCGGGACTGGTGGATTTCATCAAGCGGGCCAGCGCGGCGGTAAAGCCGGGCCAGTCCGTTTACCCCTATGTGTTCCCCCTGCGCAACAAGGCGCGGCCGCCACGCGAGTATCCGCTGCGCGCCGGCTACTACTGCATGGATACCTTCACGCCGATCAACGAGAACGCCTACCGGGCCGCGCGTCGTGCCGTCGACTGCACCCTGACCGCAGCCGATGCCGTGCTGGATGGCCGCGCTGCGGCCTATGCACTGGTGCGGCCACCCGGTCATCACGCCGAGCGCGAGGCTTTTGGCGGGTTCTGCTATTTCAACTCGGCGGCGATCGCTGCCAACTACCTCAGTCGCTACGGCAAGGTCGCCCTGCTGGATGTCGACTACCACCACGGCAATGGCTCGCAGGACATCTTCTACAAACGCAGCGATGTCCTGACCGTGTCGATACACGGGCATCCCCGCGACACCTATCCCTACTTCTCGGGCTTCGAGGACGAGACCGGGCACGGCGAGGGTACAGGCTTCAATCTGAACATCCCGCTGCCGGAGAAGATCGCCGGCGAGCGTTACCGGCAGTCGCTGGCACAGGCACTTGCGCGCATCAGCCGCTTCAAGCCCGGCATGCTGGTGGTGTCGCTCGGCCTGGATACCGCGCGCAACGATCCCACCGGTTCGTGGTCGCTGGGCGCAAAGGACTTCGATCAGAACGGCGCCATGATCGGCGCGCTGGGCCTGCCGACGCTGGTCGTCCAGGAAGGCGGTTACAACACGCGTACCCTCGGCCTTAACGCCCGGCACTTCTTTGTGGGCCTGTGGCGCGGGCTGGCGACGGAGCCTGGCGCCGGCGAAGCGGCATCGTGAATCACCGTGCCGCGACAGCCACGCATGAGACCCGCTGCCCCTGGTCCGAAGGGGTCAGTCCCGCCTATCTCGAGTACCACGACACCGAGTGGGGCGTGCCGGTGCACGATGACCGCAAGCAGTTCGAATTCCTGATCCTCGAAGGTGCTCAGGCCGGGCTGTCGTGGTCAACGGTGCTGCACCGCCGGGCCGGTTACCGCCGGGCCTTTGCCGGATTCGACCCGCACAAGATCGCCCGCTTCACGCCGGCACGCATCGAGAAGCTGCTGCTCGACCCCGGCATCATCCGCAACCGGCTCAAGGTCAATGCGGCGGTGAGCAATGCGCGGGCATTTCTGGAACTGCAGGATGCGTTCGGCAGCTTCGACCGCTACATCTGGGGCTTCGTGGATGGCCAGCCGGTCATCAACCGCTGGCGCACGCAGGCGGAGGTACCCGCGACCAGCACGGTCTCGGATGCGCTCAGCAAGGACATGAAGAGGCGCGGCTTCCGCTTCGTCGGCAGCACGATCCTCTATGCGCACATGCAGGCCACCGGGCTCGTCAACGACCATCTGCTCAGCTGCTTCCGGCATGCGGAATGCCTGGCCGCTGCGGGCTAGCGCTTCAGGCCATCGGGCCGGACACTTCAGGGTTCACCGGATACAAA
>JAHDYN010000112.1 GCA_023383735.1 Gammaproteobacteria bacterium
GGATCGCAAGATCCACCGCCCTTTGTCTTTTCGGCGGCGAAACCGGGGTCCGTGCCCTGGGTGCCGGGATGGTGCCGCGCCCGCCTGAGGGGGCGCGGCAGCACCGCAAAGACGGCTAGAAGCGGTAAGTCAGGTTGGCACCTATCTCGCGACCGCGATCAAGAACCACGGCCAGGCAGCGTTGACCGGCAGCGTAGTTGGGCTGGCCGGTCGGAGGTGCCAGATACAGACAGGTGTTGGTTGCATTCGTGAGACCGGCAACCGGCTCGTCATTGGAGAAGAGATCCTGGACGTAGCCGGCCAGCTCCCAGTGCGCGGTATTGAGTGAGGCGCGCAGGTTGACCCGGGTGATATCGGGAATCGTGGCCAGGTTCGCCTGGTCAGCGTAGGAGTCGCCCCGGTAGGTCATGCTGGCATCAAGCACCAGCTCCATATCTGCACCCACTGGCTGTACATACTGGGTTGAAGCAAAACCGGTCCATTCGGGCAGGCTCATTGCAGACTTGCCCTTGAAGGTTTCGCCATCGAACAGCCTGATCAGGTTGGTATCAGTCGGCTCGAAGCTGTTGGTGTACTCCTGGGAGGAATAGGCAATACCGGCGGCTGCGGACCAGCGGTCGGTGATCTGCAAACGACCATCCAGCTCAAAGCCTTCGACATCCGACTTGCCGATATTCTGGAAGGCCGTCTGCGGGACGTTATTGATCAATGCGACCGTCGAGAACTGCTGATCCTTGATGCGGATCAGGAACGCCGCCACGTTGACGATCAGGCGACCGTCCAGCCACTCGGTCTTGGCACCGATCTCGTAGTTGTTGAGCTTCTCCGGGTCTACATACAGGAAGTCAGTGGCGATATTCGTATTGTAGCGACCCGCCTTCGTGCCCTGGGAGAAGAGTCCGTAGAACATCATGTCCGAGTTCGGACGATAGCTCAGGGTCAGGCGCGGCAGGAAATCATTGTCCTTCTCGGTGGTGGAATAGTCCCTCACGTTGCTTGCCGAGCACTGGCCCGTATAGCAGGGGCCCAGCTTGTTGTCTTCCTGCTGCCAGCGGCCCTCAGCCTCAACTTCCCACTGGTCGGTGATAGCGTAGGTCAGGCCGCCAAACACCGCAAAGTTGTCTACTTCCTGACGCCCGCGGAATTTTCCTTCCGGGTTGGTCGCCGACGCCAATGACGCCACACCGAAGGTCTCGCTTTCGGAGTAGTAATACAGGCCCGTCCGCCAGCTCAGCTTGTCGCCAACGGGAGAAAGCAGACGCAATTCGTGGCTCTGGTTGGTGTACCGCTGGGTTTGTGCGCTGAAAAACGGCGAAGCCTTGCTGTCCGGACTCGCGCCGGGCCGGCTATACACATCGCCGAAGAAAGGATCGGGACTGGCGCCGCGCAGGTACAGGTCGGTGTTGCTCCAGCGATCATCGCTGACCCAGCCGGTGAGATAGCTGATCTCATAGCCGTCGAGGTTGTAGGTGATATTCGAGGAGTAGAACTGGCGATTGCGGTCTACACCGCAGTCCGATGGCCGGCCGGCTGCAGAGTCACAGCTCACGGTATCGTAGGATGGTGCAAAGATATCGCCGGTAGGCCACAACACGCCAGCGCCACGCTCGCTCACGGGCACCCCATAGGCAGCCCACTCCTGCGGATGGGTAGCAGCCACCAGGGGAGGACCGTCCCGATCCTGGCTGACTATGGCGCGCAACGTGATGGACAGGTTTTCCATCGGCTCGATGAGCAGCGCTCCACTGAATGCTTCGGTGGTTTCCCGGCCCACCTTGATCTCGCGATAGAACTCGTTGGCCGTATTCCGGTTTACCCGGGAGCCATTGTGGCTCATCTCGCCGAGCACTTTCTTGGTACCACCCAGCTCCATCCACATGGTATCGGCAATAACCGGCATTCGCATGTTGCCGCTGAGTTGCCAGTTGTTCTCTTCAGAACCGCGATTGCTTGAATAGTTGGATTTGACCACGCCGGTGAGTTCATCGGTGCGCGGCGACTTGGTCACGTAGTTCATGGCGCCGGCGTAAGTCTGCCGCCCGAAGGTGCTCGACTGGGGGCCACGCAGTACTTCAACGCGCTCAAGCTGGGTCAGGTCGAGACTCTGCACTGCGCCACCGAGATACACACCGTCTAGAAACATGCTGACGCCCTGCAGACGCATGTCACCCGTGTTGGGCGCGACACTGCGAATGGCGAGCGTGCTCGGTGATTCACGGCCGAGGCCGGCAGTGAAAACCAGGCCGGGCGTGTATTCGGCCAGCGAGCGCAATTCAGTGATTCGTGCGCGCTCGAGTTCGGTCTCGCTGAGCACGGCGATGGACAGCGGGACTTCCTGCAGGTTCTGTTCACGCTGCTTGGCGGTCACGATGATTTCTTCGACAGCCTGTGCCGGGGTGGACGCGCCCAGCAATATGGCCAGCGCACCCAGCGTGGCGGGAATGCTTTTCCCGGAATGATCTCGCAGATTCACCAGTAGTCTCCTTGTCATGAATACCCTGTCGAAGGGCATTGTTGCTTGCTGCATCTATCAGGAAGACTGTTGGTCTGCGATATAGAAGCGCTCCCCCAACAATCGGTCATTCACTTCTATTGGAGGCTGTCTGCAGCTGACAAGTCAGTAGTTGCCGCATTCGCGGCGAATACGAGTGCGCTAACCGTGGGGTGGTCGTATGTTCAGGGCCGCTTGCGGTAATAGTCCTCCATCGCGGCCACAAAGCCCTCGAAACGAGAGTAGTCGCGGGCGACCACATCAATGCGGATATTGCGCAGGCGGGCGCCTTCGCTGGTGATCGGGCCGAAGCAGGCCACTACGGTCTTCTGGTTGAGCACAGCGCTGTCTCCCCCGAGATGCGCGAGGAGGCTGTCGATTTCGCCGCGACTGGTAAAGGCGATCATGTCGATCTCACCGTTCAGCAACATCCGCGTGCCACGCTCAAGGCCCTTCGTTTCGCGAGCCGTGACGTAGGCCGGTACCCGCCTGGTCTTCAGGCCTATAGCCTCAAGATCACGGATGAAATCCGGTACGACCGCCGGTTCTTCCATGCCGACGACGTCTGGCGCCGGAACCAGCACTGTCCCGCTGGTGATGCCGCGGCGTTTGAGTTCGTTGACGATACCGATGGGACTGGGGGCAGGAGGGACCAGCGCCGGATTGATCCCGGCCTGCTCGAGCAACCGGACATCGTTGCCGATCGCTGCGGACCGCAACTCCCGGACATCATCCGGCCCGAGGCCCAGTGCATCGAGACGATTCAGATAGGCGTCAATCCCGTTACGGCTCGTAAATGCTATCCAGTCGTACTTGTTGCGCTCGCGCAGCACCTCGTCGAATACCTTGTAATCGGGCACCGGCTCGATGTAGATGGTCGGCATCCAGACCGGACGCGCGCCACGCTCGATCAGCAGTTGACCGAGGCGGCCCGCATAGTTGCGCGGAGCCGTGTAAAGCACGGTCTTGCCGTACAGGGGCAGCGACGCCCGGTCTATCAGGTCGGTCTTACGCGCCGTGGCGCCCGGCTCGGCTGCCAGCAGAGGCGCCAGCGAGCCGAGTACCAGGAGCACGATCAGACGGCGGCCTGCCTTGATGCAGTTGGGCATGGTCACTCCCGATCAGGCCGCGATATTTCTTTGGGGCGCCCTCAGTCGGCGATGACGCCGGTACGGCCGCGCTGCCACAGCTGGTAGACCGCATAGCCTTCGCCGAGCGTCGTATCGAAGTACCAGATCTGCTCGGGCTGGATGCGGATCAGGTCAAAGCGCCGCACGGATCGCTCCTTGGTCACGCGTACCAGGTTGTACTTGTCGACAGCGACACTGAAGCGCGGATCGGAAGAGGGAATGACTTCGGCGGTGCCATTGATCTGGGTACTGCGCCACAGCTTGGGACCACCCTCAGCGAGGGTCCAGCCGGCGAAATGTACCGCACTGATGTAGGGATTCTTGCGGATCTGCAGCAGCTTCTCGGTGCCGACCTCGGAAACGACGTAGAGCACCTTCTCTTCCTTGTCGAGCACCATGTCGACGGTCGTCGCGAGCGGCTTGTTGTCGATGGCTGTGGTCAGTGCAAAACGCTCGCGGCCCGGCAGGAACTCGACAATCTTCGCCCAGATCTCTTCCTGTGACAGCTGCATCGAGCTGCGCGCCATCTGACGGGTAGCGGAAGCGACGGTATCGACGGTACTGAAGGTCACATCGTGGCATTCAGCGCAGGTCATGCCCTTCGGGAAGTCACGATGCTTCTTGCTCATGAAGTCATTGGCGGTAATCGGCGGCCCGGGGATGATCACCCCGTCGATGCCCTGCTCGCCACCGCCGACATTGATGCCTTCGGCGGCCTTCGGTGCCTTTGCGGGCTCCGCAGCCTGGAGTGCCGCGCCGAGCGCAAACGGTACGGCGACGGCGGCCGCAATACCGATCAACAAAGATTTCCGTTTATTCATCGCCCTTACCTCGTCGCATCCATGCTTAAAAAAAAGTGCCGGCAGCGGTCCAGCATAGCCCAGAAACCCTCAGGGTGCTGCTGTCCGGGCCGGGAGGTCCTGCATGGCCAATGCGACAGCACGGGCCACGGCATCGGCATCAAGCCGGCTCTTCTCAATGCTTCCCGCGATCGAACCGAACCACAACTCGCGGTTTGCCGCAGCATCCACTACGTGGATGATCAGTCGTCCTTCGCGATAGCTCTGGACGCTGGGGCTGCCGACATTCACCGATCCGCCCACATTGCTGCCGAAACTGCCGAGACCGATCCCGATGCGAAAGGGGTTGGATTTCACCCGCTCATCTGCAGCTGTTTCCCAGGCCACGCGCAAGTCGGGCTTGGCTTCGGTTTCCGCATAGCCGCGCCGGGTCATTTCCGCACGGATGGCATTGCGGATATTGGTGTCCAGCAGGCGCATGGGCTGGTCGGCCGTACTGGCAGGCGCCGCCTGCCAGCCGAAGCTGCTGTAGCGCGAAAAGTCGGCGTCGGGCGCAGTCTGCGACTGGTGATCAGGCGGAGGCGGGGTCGTGCAGGCCGCGAGCAAGGCGACCAGCAGCAGGCCGGGCATCCGGATAAGGTTAATGGTCATGTACAAGCCCGCCTGTTGTTGACACTGTATTTACAGTACGAATTATAACTACCTGTTTTCAGATATTTTTTAACGGCGCAGCCTCGGCAGCAACTGCTTGCCGATGAGGTGCAGCGACTTCTCCGGCTCATCGTGCAGGCGCAGCGCATTCTCGGTCAGGCCGCCCGCCGCGAAGGTCTTGAGGCGCTCGACATGCCGGTCGAGATCGCCGGGATCGCCGGCAAGGCTCAGGCCTTCGACCAGCTTGGCAACGATCTCCGGGGGCACGCCCTTGATCTCGCCCACCTTGGTGCGGAAGGCGGTTAGAAAGGCGTCTTTCTTCTCATGCACGATCCGCGCTTCATCGGGCGTCAGAAACGGCTTGTACCAAGCCTCCTCGAGCCAGCCACGGATCATGAGTTCGCGGCGTGCCTCGCGGAACGAGGCTTCGCGGTCTTCCTTGATGTGGAAGGCGCAGAAGTTGTTGACGCGGAAGTCGGCGGCACTGCGGCCATGCCGGGCCAGGCCATCGCGCACATCAGCCATGCATTTGGGCAGCATCGGCACGATCATGTCGCTGAACATGGTGCCGTCGGCAAAGCGCGTGGCCATGTCGAGCATCTTCGGGCCGGTGGCGCCGGCGTAGATGATCGGCGGCGTACCTTTTACCCAGGTCGAGCGGAAGTAGCGCGACTTGTAGACCTCGCCGTCCCAGACCACGACCTCGCCACGCACCGCGCGCTTGGCCATCGCGATGGCCTCACCGACGCCTTTCACGCGCTTGCCATAGGGTTTGTTGAGCACGCCCGGCCATTCGCCACCGCCGCCGATGACCACCATGCCGCGGCCATTGGAGAATTCGTTCAGCGTGGCGACTGCATTGGCGATCTTCAGCGGATGCATCTCGTAGGGACTGATCACCACGGCGCCCAGCATGATCTTTTTGGTAACCATCGCCGCCGGCATCAGGCACATGAAGGGGTCGCGGCCGTTGGCGTAGTTCTGCGCCCAGAGCCCGCGTATGCCGTAACCCTCGGCGATTTTTGCCAGCTCGGCGACCTGCGCGGGCGTGACGTCCGCTTCAAGGATGACATCGATTTCCATGCTTTCTGCTCCTGGTTCCGGGTCAGCCGGAGATTCAGCGGACCTTGAGATCTGTACGCGCTTCGAGCGGCGAGATGATATCGCGCTTGCGAAAAGCCGCCGTGGCGAAGCGCAGCGCCGCTTTTTGCTGTGTCAGCCACTCGATGCATGCGCCCTGTTTCTGGTTGGCGAGCGCCTGTGCGGCCAGCCACGGCGTCACGGTTTCAACCGTGTCGCCGAGGATGTTCATGACGCGCTTGGCCTTCTCCCACTCTGCCGCATCCTTGCTCTTCGAGGAGTAGATGAG
>JAHDYN010000113.1 GCA_023383735.1 Gammaproteobacteria bacterium
ACATCTTGCCGGAGCCGAACAGGTCACCGACCACGTTCATGCCGTCCATCAGCGGCCCCTCGATCACATCGAGCGGCCGTGCAGACAGCAGCCGGGCGGCTTCGGTGTCCTCGATGATGAACTCGTCGATGCCCTTCACCAGCGCATGCGAGAGCCGCCGGTTCGGTGGCCACTGGCGCCACTCCTGGTCAGCCTGCTTCGCCGCACTCGCCCCCGCACCACGGTAACGGCTGGCGATCTCGAGCAGGCGCTCGGTCGCATCCGCCCGGCGATTGAGCAGCACATCCTCGGCGGCATCGCGCAGCTCCGGATCCAGCTCCGCATAGATGCCGAGCTGGCCGGCATTGACGATGCCCATGTCGAGGCCCGCCTGGATCGCGTGGTACAGGAACACCGTGTGCATGGCCTCGCGCACCGGTTCATTGCCGCGAAATGAAAACGACACGTTGCTGACGCCGCCGCTGATCAGCGCATGCGGCAGCTTTGCCCGGATCTTGCGGCAGGCATCGAAAAACGCCACGCCGTAGTCGTTGTGCTCCTCGATACCGGTGGCCACCGCAAAGATGTTCGGATCGAAGATGATGTCCTCGGGCGGGAAGCCTGCCTGCTCCGTCAGCAGACGATAGCTGCGCTCGCAGATCAAGAACTTGCGCTCTGCCGTTTCGGCCTGCCCCTGCTCGTCGAAAGCCATGACCACCACCGCGGCACCGTAACGGCGGATCTCCCGTGCCTGCTGCAGGAAAGCCGCCTCGCCTTCCTTGAGGCTGATCGAATTGACGACGGACTTGCCCTGCACGCACTTGAGGCCAGCCTCGAGAACGGTCCAGCGCGAGGAGTCGATCATCACCGGCACCCGGGCGATGTCCGGCTCGGTGGCGACGATCTTCAGGAAACGGTCCATGGCAGCTACCGAATCCAGCATGCCCTCGTCCATGTTGACGTCGATGATCTGTGCGCCGTTCTCGACCTGCTGGCGTGCCACTGCCAGCGCCGTGTTGTAGTCGCCGGCAACGATGAGTTTGCGGAACTGCGCCGAGCCCGCCACGTTGGTGCGCTCACCGACGTTCACGAACAGCGAGTCGTCGCCGATGTTGAACGGTTCCAGGCCCGACAGGCGGAGCTTGACCGGCAGCGCCGGCAGGGACCGCGGTCCGTGCCTGAGGACCGCGGCACGAATCGCCGCGATATGCGCCGGCGTGGTGCCGCAGCAGCCGCCGACCATGTTCAGCAGGCCGGAACCGGCAAACTCGGCGAGGATGTCGGCCATGGCCTGCGGCGTGTCGTCATAGCCGCCGAAGGCATTCGGCAAACCGGCATTCGGGTGCACGCTCACCCGGGTATCGGCCAGGCGCGCAAGTTCGCTGACATGAGGTCGCAGGTCGCCGGCGCCGAGCGCACAGTTGAAACCGATCATGAAGGGGCTGATGTGCCGGACCGAGTTCCAGAAGGCTTCCGGCGTCTGCCCTGAAAGCGTACGCCCCGAGGCATCGGTGATCGTGCCGGAGATCATCACCGGCAGCGCAACGCCGAGCGATTCGCCGACCGCAGCGATCGCATAGAGCGCTGCCTTCGCATTCAGCGTATCGAAGATCGTCTCGACGAGGATGAAGTCGGCTCCGCCCTCAAGCAGCGCATGCGTCGCCTCGGTGTAGGTCGCCACCAGCTCATCGAAACTGATGTTGCGCAGACCCGGATCGTTGACATCCGGCGAAATCGATGCGGTACGGCTGGTCGGCCCGAGCACCCCGGCCACAAAACGCGGCTGGCCGCTTGCCTGTGCGACCTCGTCAGCGGCCTTGCGGGCGAGTTGCGCACCGGCGAGGTTCAGTTCGCGCACGAAGGCCTGCAGGCCGTAGTCGGCCAGCGAGGGCGCGCTGGAATTGAAGGTGTTGGTCTCGACGACGTCGGCACCCGCCTCCAGGAACTCGCGATGGATGCTGCTGATGACATCCGGGCGCGTGAGATTGAGGAGATCGTGGTTGCCCCTGAGGTCGGATGGCCAGTCGGCAAACCGCGTGCCGCGATAGTCGGCCTCGTTGAGGCGCCGGTTCTGCACCATCGTGCCCATCGCGCCGTCGAGGATGACGATGCGCTGCGCGAGCAGGGCCTCGAGTTCGGCAAAGTGCGGCAGGATCATGGCTGCGCTCATGTGGACACCGGGGCTGGGGTCTGGCTGCCGGCGGGATGCAGCCCGAGTGCCGAGCAGATCGCAAGTGTCAGGTCCGCCCGGTTCAGCGTGTAGAAATGGAACTCGTCGATGCCTTCGCGGCGCAGTGCCTCGACCTGCCCGATGGCCACGCTGGCGCCCACCGCACACTGGGCATCGGCGTCATCGTCGAGTCCGGCAAACCGCTCATGCAGCCAGGCCGGCACCTGCGCACCGGCGCGGTTCGCGAAGTTCAGCATCTGCCTGAACTTCGCGATCGGCAGAATGCCGGGGACGATCGGTCCACCGATGCCTTGCGCGGCACAGCGGTCACGAAACCGCAGGAAGTTCTCCGTATCGTAGAAGAACTGCGTGATCGCACGGCTGGCGCCCGCCTCGAACTTGCGTTTCAGGTTGTCGAGGTCGAAATCGGCACCGGGCGCCTCGGGATGCACTTCCGGATACGCGGCGACCGAAATGTCGAAGTCGGCAAGCTCGCGCAGTCCGCGCACCAGGTCCACGGCCCAGGCGTAGCCGCCCGGATGGGGCGTATAGCGCGTGGCGCCCTGCGGCGGATCGCCGCGCAGGGCGACGATGTGGTTGATGCCGTCGGCGTGGTAGGCCCGCGCGATCGCCATGATCTCCTCCCGGTCTGCGCCCACGCAGGTCAGGTGCGGGGCACTGACCAGGCCGGTTTCGGCCACGATCCGCGACACGATGCGGTGGGTGCGATCACGGGTCGAGCCATCCGCGCCATAGGTGACGGACACGAAACGTGGGCGCAGCGGTGCGAGCTTCTCGACCGCCTGCCAGAGCCTTGCTTCCATCTCCGGCGACTTCGGCGGAAAGAACTCGAAGGACACCTGTGCCGGTGTCTTGCTGGCTTGCTCAGTCATGGGTTCCCGTCCTCGTTCCCTGCGGCAGATCGTCCGCATCCTTCATCACGGCCAGAAACAGCGCCCGGTCGGGGGCGCGGCCTGGCAACCACTGGCGGCTGTGCACTGAAAAGCCGGCCGCACGCAGCAGCGCAGACAACTGGCGTTCCGACAACTCGCCGCGTACCGGAACAGCCGGCAGGCGGCGCACGACCGGCAGGACGCGGTCGAGGATCAGCAGGCGGCCCTGCGCAGCCAGCAGGCGCTGCGCCTCGCCAAGGATCCGCTCCGGCTGATCGCTGGGGCCGAGCACCTCGTCGAGTATCACCAGATCGAATTCACCATCGGCAAAGGGCAGGGCCCCCGCATCGGCATCGCGAATCGTCCAGCGGCTTCCGGCGGTCTGGTTCTCGCCTGCGGCATACAGGCGCGACCGGGCCAGCTGGCGCATATGCACGGAAGAATCCACACCGACCACTCGCCGCGCGCGCGAAACCAGCAGATGCAGGAGATTGCCGGCACCGGCGCCCACATCCAGCACATCGCCGAGCGGGCCCTTGCCCAGCACCGCATCCAGCGACTCCACGAGATCCCTGGGTGCCGGCAAGGCACCGGGCCGGAGTGCGCGGGTACCCCGGCGCAGCGCCTCGTGCTCGCGCTGTCGCCGCGATTGCATCATGCGCTCACGGTCCTGGTTGACGACGGGATCGGGACCGCGGAGCAGCGCGGCCAGATAGTCACCAATGCCGTCATCGAGGACAGCGTCGGCGAGCCGGTAATAGATCGAGCGCCCCTCGCGGAAGGACTCCACGAGCCCGGCCTCGGCCAGCAGGCGCAGATGCCGTGAAACCCGCGGCTGGCTCTGGTCGAGCACTGAAACCAGGTCCCCGACCGTGGCCTCGCCCGGCAGGAGCAAGACGAGCAGGCGCAGGCGGCTGGGCTCGGCCGCCGCCTCAAGCTGTGACAATGCCGTTTCCAGCTGCATGGAGGAAATATAAAGATATCTTTATATTTCCGCAACAGTCGCGGAAAACGCCGGTTTCAGGGCTCCTTGGCGGGGGGTGAAGGCGCCGGGTCGGCCGCCACAGCCTCCTTCGCCAGGCCGATCCAGGTCCGCACCAGGGAGTAGGCCACCGCCAGCAGGGTCGGACCGATAAAGAGGCCGACCATCCCCCAGGCCAGCAAGCCCCCGAGCACACCCATGAGGATCAGCGCAAAAGGCAGCCTGGCGCCACGACTGATCAGGTACGGACGGAGGAAGTTGTCTACGGTGTTGACCAGCAACAGCCCCCAAATGGCGAGGAAGATCGCGTGACCGGTTTCACCGGTGTGGTACAGCCAGAAGGCTGCCGGCGCCCAGACGAGCAGGGTCGGCAACTGGATCAGGGCAAGCAGGAAAGTGGCAAAGCCGAGCAGCGCGATACCGGGGACACCGGCCAGCCCGAAACCGAGCGCCGCCACCAGCGCCTGGATGGACGCGGTACCGATCAGCCCGATCGATACGCTGCGCACGGTGCCAACCACGATGTTGATGATCGGCCCCCCTTGGGTCATCTGCAGCCTGGACACCAGCCGCTGGGCCAGGTCGGCAAAACGGTCTGCAGTCACCAGCAGCACGCCGGCGATGAGTATGGCGAAGATGAATTGCAGCAGCACCAGGGCCAGGCTTGCACCTTGCGCGAGCGCCCAGACACCGGCCTCCTCGGCAGCCGGCAGGGCCCGGCGCACCAGACCGCTGGCATCAGCCACGGCGCTGACCCAGGTATCGCGGATCAGCTCACCGACAACCGGCAGGCCACTGAGCCAGGCCGGTGGTTCGGGACCGATGGACAGCGTCAGCTCGCGGAGCAGCTCGGCGACCTGCGGCACGGCCTGGCCGAGCGTGGCGGTCAGCACCGCAAACGGCAGCACCAGCAGGAGGAACAGCACGAAAGTGCAGATACCGGCCGCCAGTCCCGGCCGACCGCCCAGCCTGCCCGTGAGCCAGAGAAACGCCGGCCAGACCGTGATGGCGATGATGGCCGCCCAGGCCAGCGCGCCGAGAAAGGGCAGGATGATCTGCAGGCAGGCCAGGACCAGCAGCACCAGCGCAACCAGCCGCACGATCCGCTCGGTAGTCCAGGTTTGCAGTTCCGGCATGCTGATTCCCACCGATGTCAGCCCTGTAACTTGCGCTTCAGCAGCTCATTGACCTGCGCGGGATTGGCCTTGCCCGCACTGGCTTTCATGATCTGCCCGACCAGGTACCCCATCACCTTGGTCTTGCCGGCCCGGTACTCGGCGACCTGCTCCGGGTTTGCCGCCAGCACCTGATCGACGACTGCCTCGATGGCGCTGCTGTCGGTGATCTGGCGGAGCCCTTGCCTGTCGATGATCGTATCTGCATCGCCACCCTCGGACCACAGCAGCTCGAAAACCTGTTTGGCCAGTTTGCCGGAAATCGTGTTGTCGACAATCCGGCCGAGCAGCCCGGCCAGCTGTTCCGGGCTGACGCGGCTCTCCTCGATGGTCAGTCCGTCGCGGTTGAGCGCCGCCATCAGCTCGCCATTGATCCAGTTGGCCGCGAGCTTCGCACTGCCCGGTGCGGCAGCCACCGCCGCCTCGAAGTATGTGGCCAGCTCGATGCTGGCCGCCAGCAGCGCGGCATCTGCCGCTCCGAGGCCATGCTCGGCAACGAACCGGGCCCGTTTGGCCTCGGGCAGCTCCGGCATTGCGGCCCGCACCCCGGCGATGAAGCCGTCATCGATGTGGACCGGCAGCAGGTCGGGGTCGGGGAAGTAGCGGTAATCGTTCGCCTCCTCCTTGCTGCGCATCGAACGGGTCTCGTCGCGGTCAGGATCGTAGAGTCGGGTTTCCTGCACCACCTTGCCGCCGCCCTCCAGCACCTCGATCTGCCGGTCGACCTCGTAAAGGATCGCGCGCTCCAGAAAGCGGAAGGAATTGAGGTTCTTGGTCTCCGTGCGCGTCCCGAGTTCACCGGTCCCGGCACGGCGCACCGAGACATTGGCATCACAGCGGAAGGAGCCCTCCTGCATGTTGCCGTCGCAGATCCCCAGATAACGCACCAGCTGGTGGATCTTCTTCATGTACGCCACCGCCTCCTTCGCCGAACGCATGTCGGGCGCGGAGACGATCTCGATCAGCGGCGTGCCGGCACGGTTCAGGTCGATGGCCGTCAGGCCGGCAAAGTTCTCGTGCAGCGACTTGCCGGCATCCTCCTCGAGATGGGCGCGGATGATGTGCACCGAGGTCGCGCTGCCATCTTCCAGTTCGATGTCGAGCCGGCCGTCGTGTACGATCGGCAGCTCATACTGGCTGATCTGGTAGCCCTTGGGCAGATCGGGATAAAAGTAGTTCTTGCGCGCAAATACCGAGCGCGGCGCGATGCTGGCACCGATCGCC
>JAHDYN010000114.1:0-372 GCA_023383735.1 Gammaproteobacteria bacterium
CGCTGCCCTCGCGGAGGTCAGCGCCTTATCAGTTCACGAAAGTCATACTGTCTAGACTTCGGAGCCTTTCGTCTGTGGCCAAACCATGATCCAGCAAGGCTGTCTGCACCCGCGGCGAGGACTGTTTGCCAGTGTCGCACTGGCAACTCTCGTCGCCGCCTGTGGTTCAGCCGAGCCACCGTCCCCCGGTATCCCCGCAGCGAGCCTCGTGGTCACCACCGTTGCGTCCGTGAGTCGCGAACTTGATCGCTCGATTGCCGTGTCCGGTTCGGTCAGCGCCTGGCAGGAAATGTCGCTGGGCGTGGAGCTCAGCGGCACCCGTGCCACGGAGGTCCTGGTGGAGGTCGGCGACCGCGTGCGGGCCGGGCAGCC
>JAHDYN010000114.1:382-6414 GCA_023383735.1 Gammaproteobacteria bacterium
ATCGCACGCTCGGTGTGCAGTTCCGGCAGGCAGAGGCCAGTGTGGCACAGGCGCAGGCGGCCCTGGAGCTCGCCAGGGCCAACGCAGCCCGTGGCGATTCACTGGTGGAGCAGGGACTCATTTCATCCAGCGACAGCGACAAGCTGCGTGCCGATCTGCTCAGCGCAGAAGCGCAACTCGTCACGGCCCAGGCTGATCGCGATGCGGCCAGGCTGCGCCTGGGCTTCGCCACCCTGTCTGCACCCGACGACGGAATCATCTCGGCGCGCCTGGTACAGCCGGGCCAGGTGGTATCAGCCGGCAGTGAGCTGTTGCGGCTGATCCGTCGCGGTCGCCTCGAGTGGCGGGCCGACCTCGCCGAAGCTGATCTGATCCGGGTGAAGCCCGGCGCAATCGTGGAAGTCAGCGGGCCTGCGGATGTCCTGATCAGGGGCCAGGTACGTGCGGTCTCGCCTGCGGTTGATCCGGCGACCCGCACCGGCCTCCTGTACGCCGATCTGCCTGAGCCCGGGCCGTTGCGGGCCGGGATGTTTGCGGAAGGGCGGATACTGCTCGGCAAGGCGCAGGTGAAGGTCGTGCCCCGCGAATGTGTCGTTTTTCGCGACGGTTTTGCCTATCTGTTTGTCGTCAAGCCGGTCGAAGCTGCGGGAGCCGGCAGCCCCCTGCGCCGCATCGAGCAACGCCGCGTTGATATCGGCATCAGGCAGGGTGATGTAACGGAGATCCGTTCCGGCCTTGAAGCCGGCGAACGCGTCGTGCGTCGCGGTGCCGGCTTTGTCGGCAATGGCGACGTGGTCCGCGAAGTCAGCGAGGCGGCAGACGGAGCACCCGGGACCACCCGATGAATGTTTCGCTCTGGGGTATCCGCAACCCGGCCGGAGCGGTCATCATTTTTGTCGCGTTGTGTGCCGCGGGTTTCTATGGCCTGCGACAGCTGCCGATTTCGACGCTGCCTGATTTCACCGTTCCACAGATCACGGTCACGGTAACCCTCGCCGGTGCAACGCCCGGCCAGCTCGAGACCGATGTCACCCGCAAGGTTGAAGACGCGGTTGCCAGTATCGCAAACATCGACAAGATCAATTCGACCATCACCGAAGGCAGCTCGCGAACCCGGATCCAGTTCAACTACGGCCACGACATGGGCCAGGCGCTGGAAGATGTGCGGGATGCCATCGACCGGATCCGGATCGACCTGCCGGACAACATCGATGAACCGGTGATTTCCAGGGTGAATACCATCGGCGGGGCGGTGCTCACGTATGCAGTGCTGTCTGAACAGATGGCGCCGGACGAGCTCAGCTGGTTTGTCGACGATACGGTCCGCAAGGCGCTGTTCGATGTTCCCGGCGTTGGCCAGGTCACCCGGATCGGGGGCTTCGACCGCGAGGTCCGCGTCGATCTGCGTCCGGACGCCTTGCAGGCTTATGGCCTGACCGCCGGCACGCTGTCCGATCAGCTGGCACGCATCCAGGTGGAGCGGCCCGGCGGGCGCACCACGCTGGGCGGCAGCGAGCAGTCCGTGCGTACCGTCGCGACGGTACGCAGCGCGGCTGAACTCGCCAACTACCCGCTTTCGCTGCCGGATGGCCGGACCGTGCGGCTCTCCGCGGTGGCGTCGGTCACGGACGGATTCGCCGAGCCCAGGGATGCCGCGTTGCTGAACGGTGCGCCCGTGGTGTCCTTTGCGGTACAGCGGGCGCGGGGCACCAGCGAAGTCGGCGTCGGGCGACAGATCCGCGAGCGGGTGGCAAGGCTTGCGGCGGAGTACCCGGCGATCGATTTTGTCGAGGTGGCCTCGACAGTGGAACCGGCCGAGCATTCCTACAATGCATCGCTGATGATGCTGTTTGAGGGCGCCGTACTCGCGGTCATCGTGGTCTGGATCTTCCTGCGCGACTGGCGCGCCACGTGGATCTGTGCCGTGGCCTTGCCACTCTCGGTGATTCCCACCTTTGCGGCGATGCACTGGCTCGGCTACAGCCTGAACCTGCTCTCACTGCTGGCTTTTGCCGTGGTCATCGGCATTCTGGTTGACGATGCCATCGTCGAGGTGGAGAACATCAGCCGCCATCGCGCCATGGGCAAGACACCCCGGCAGGCCGCCATCGATGCGGCAGACGAGATCGGGATCGCAGTGATCGCAACCTCCGCAACGCTGGTGGCCGTGTTCATTCCGGTAGCCATGATCGGTGGTGAAGTCGGCCTGTTCTTCCGCGAGTTCGGCTGGACCGCGGCGACTGCCGTACTCTGTTCCCTGCTGGTGGCGCGACTGCTTACGCCGATGCTGGCCGCCCGCTATATGCATTCGACTGCCGAAGCAGCCCCCGAGGTGCGCTGGATGGCCGGCTACATTGGCTGGGTGGAGGCCGCCCTGCGCCATCGCGGACGCACGCTGTTCCTCGCGCTCGCAACCTTCGTGGGTTCCCTGGCGCTGGTGCCATTGATCCCCACCACGTTCCTGCCGCCCGGGTCCGGTACCCGCTCGGAGGTTCAGCTCGAATTGCCGCCAGGCGCCAGCCTGGCAGAAACCACGGCCATGGCCGAGCGAGGCAGGGCGCTGGCGCTGACGATTCCCGAAGTACAGAGCGTGTTCGCGCGCATCGGTGCCATCGCCGGGATGGGCTATGAAGGCGGTTTCGTGGGAGACATGCGCAAGGCCGGGCTGGTGATCTCGTTCAAGCCGGATCACGAGCGGAGTGTCCCGGAGCTCGAAAACGAGCTCCGCAAGCGGCTGGCCGACCTGCCTGGCGTACGCAGCAGTTTCGTGACCGTCGGCCCCGGGCAGTTGTTCGAGATCGTGCTCGCCGGCAATGACCCCGAGGTGTTGACCGTCGCCGCGCGCGATGTGGAGGCAGCGGTTCGCATGCTGCCCGGACTGGGCAGCGTGTCATCCACGGCCTCGCTGCTGCAACCCGAGGTGATCATCACACCCGATCCGGCGAGGGCTGCCGATCTCGGTGTCGCTACAGTGGACATCGCTGCCGCCGCGCGTATCGCCACGAGCGGCGATTTCCGCCAGCGGCTTGCCAAACTCAACCTGGCTGAGCGACAGATCCCGATCCGCGTGCAGGTGGCCGAACGTGCGCTTGGCGACGTGACCCTGCTGTCGATGCTGCGGGTGCCGACCCGCGAGGGCAGCGTACCCCTGTCAACGGTGGCCACCATCAGCGAAGGCAGCGGGCCGGCGCAAATCGATCGTCTGAACCGGGAGCGCAACATCCGCGTAACCGCCGAGCTGAACGGCCAGCCGGTTGGTACCGTGCTCAAGGAGGTTCAGGCCCTGCCCGCGCTCCGGAATCTGCCGCCTGGTGTGCGCGTCCTGCCGAGCGGCGATGCCGAGGCGCTCGGCGAACTCCTGTTTGGTTTCGCCATGTCGATTCTGGCCGGCCTGGTCAGCATCTATGTCGTTCTGCTCCTGCTCTTCGGCAGCGCCTCCCAGCCCTGGGTGATTCTCGCTGCGGTGCCACTGTGCGGGGCCGGTGCCTTTGGCAGCCTGCTGCTCACCGGGCACGCGCTGTCGCTGCCTTCGCTGATCGGCCTGCTGATGCTCACCGGTGTCGCGACCAAGAATTCCATTCTGATCGTCGACTACGCCATCATCGGCGAGCGGGACCAGGGCCTCGCGCGCCGTGAGGCAATACTGGAAGCCTGCCGGAAGCGTGCCCGTCCGGTCATCATGACCACCGTGGCAATGGGCGCCGGCATGCTGCCCATCGCACTGGGATTCGGTGCCGACGGCAATTTCCGCGCGCCGCTCGGCGTTTCGGTGATCGGCGGCCTGCTGACCTCGACCCTGTTGTCGCTGGTCGTGGTACCGGCCGCATACTCACTGGTTGCCGACATCGTTGGCTCGGCAAAGTCGAGATCATGAATACAGCAACCGACAAGACCCTGAAGCAACGCTCGATATTGCCGGCATTCTCGAGCAGCCCTGACGCGACTCGTACCCATGCGGCGGCTGCCGCGAGGCACTAGAATGGCCGCTGGCCCGGGTGGCGGAACTGGTAGACGCTGCGGACTTAAAATCCGTTGACCCGAAACGGTCGTGCCGGTTCAATTCCGGCCCCGGGCACCACCCAGATACCAGGCCGAATGGCAGGCCACCGCTCCCGTGGGGCGGATTATGTCGCGCTGCCTTGAACCTTCGCCCCTCGAAGAGAGAACTCCGACAACGATCCCGAATCCGGGATCTGTGATTCTCCGTGCGGCAGTGACAAAGGCCAGCGTCCGTGCCGGGCTCTGCCAGCCATTTATCCAGTCAATGATCGATAGTCGAGGTGCCGAGTGACCAGATCCTTCCTGCTTGGGCTGATCATCAACGCCATTGCAGCCGGATCGGCCAATGCCGCGCTTCTGCAGTTCACCATCAGCAGTGAAGTGGTACGGGTTGACAGCTGGGCATTTGCCTCGCCCCAGCCGACAATGATCGATGTCTCGTTCCTGCTTGATACCCGCTCGGGATTGCAGAACGCGACAGCAGGGGCGAGCGGCTGTCTGCAGGCCTTCGGCGCCAGCGGTGCCGCATTCAGCAGCATCTCGGTGCGTGCGGGTGACCGCGAGCTGTGGTCGGGCAACAGCGCAAGCTGGAGCTATGGGGGGCAGGGCCTGGCGGGCGGCTGCCTGAACACCGCCTACAGCAGTTACCTGAGTGTCAGCGACGGCAGCAATGCCTTCAAAGGCAGCGATCTCTTCCTGCTGGGAGGGATGCAGCACGACGTCTTTCAGGCCAGCGGTGACCCGATGGCAGACCTGCTGATGGGACTTCACGGATCAGCGCCGTTCACCGTCTCCGGCGAGTGGGGCAGATTGCGCAGCCAGGCCTACTTTCAATGTACTGCCTACGACAGCGCAAACTGCGTGCAGATCTCGGCAGTTCCGCTGCCGGCGACCGTCTGGCTGCTGGGCACGGCGCTCGGCATGCTTGCCCTGAGCAGAAAGAGCCGCAACGCCTGAGCGGTTGCGGCGACAGCCGTACAGCGACCAATCTGATCCTTCGTCTGCGGGCCATTCCCCCGGCCAGCCCGCTCATCCGAATTGCCGCCACCGGCGAATACTGCTATTCATGGCCCTCTCGAGCGCCACTTCCGAAACCCGGACACGGAATACGGAGATCGCGGCATGCGCAGATACGTCTCGTTGCTTTTCACCCTGGCAGTCATCGGCGTCAATGCTGCCGCGAATATCCTGCCAATCAACGGCGTCAATACCGGCGAGATCAGCGCACGCTATCCCACGGGCTTTACGCCTGCCGGCTGGGTCTTCTCGATCTGGGGCCTGATCTATATCGGTCTCGCGGCCTTCTCCATATATGCCGCGCGAGCCACGCCTGAAACGGCGGCCCGGATACGCCAGGTCGAACCGGTCTACTGGGTCAGTTGTGTGGCAAATGCGCTGTGGATCTTCATGTGGCATCACGAACGCATCCTGGAAAGCCTGCTCCTGATGTTCGTTCTGCTCGGCAGTCTGATCGTGATCTACGTGCGCTTGCGGACCAGGCCAGCCTTGTCGCTGACGGAGCGCCTTTGCGTGGATGCGTCATTCAGTCTCTACTTCGGCTGGATCAGCACCGCAGTCCTGGCAAATCTTGCCGCCTGGTTCTTTGCGATGAAGATCTATCCGTTCGGCTTGTCCATGGACGAGTGGGCAATTCTTGTCGTGGTGACGGCCACCGCCATCTATACCGCCGTGGGCGTGCGGACGCATGACGCGGTATATACAGCCGTGTTCTGCTGGGCATCGCTGGGAATCGTCCTGCAGACCCTTGAAACAGATCCTTCGGTTCGACTGGCCGCTGCAGCAGCTTGTGCCGTGGTGGTGGTGGTTACCGCAGTATCTGCATTCTCCGCCCGGACCGCTTCGCCCCTGTCATCATGAACAGATCAGCAGCTTCAGTCCGCCTGTGGCAGGTTCTCGCCATTGCAGCTGGCATGCTGGTCGGGAGTCCCGCGATGAGCATTGAGGAACCTGCCTATACGGTCCGGCACACCGACGGCAAGATCGAATACCGGGAATACGCCGCCTACCTGGTT
>JAHDYN010000115.1:0-272 GCA_023383735.1 Gammaproteobacteria bacterium
CCTTGGGCATGACGAAGGGCGCGCGGCTCATGCTCTCGACGCCGCCGGCGATGACCAGTTCGGCCTCGCCGGCGCTGATGGTGCGCGCGGCCAGCGCGACCGCTTCGAGTCCCGAGCCGCAGAGGCGATTGATCGTGGCGCCGGGCACGGATTCCGGCAGTCCGGCCAGCAGGATGGCCATGCGGGCGACGTTCCGGCTGTCTTCGCCGGACTGGTTGGCGCAACCGAGGAATACTTCGTCGATCCGCGCTGCATCGAGTTGCGGTGTTCGT
>JAHDYN010000115.1:282-6333 GCA_023383735.1 Gammaproteobacteria bacterium
TCGAGCAGGGCGCGCAGTGCGGTGGCGGCGAGGTCATCCGGGCGGACGGCAGCGAGCGCACCGCCATAACGCCCGACCGGTGTGCGCAGGGCCTCGCAAATGAATACATCGTTGAGCGGCATAAGGACTTCGATGCTACGCCCGGTGATCGGGCGACGCCAATGCGGATATTTGCGGATGGTGGCCGTGCGGACAAGAATGGCGGTGCCTGGCCGCCCGGCCGGACGGAACGGGAAACAAGAGCATGCAGCGCTGGAAAGTCGGCGACGTCACCATCACCCGCATCATCGAGACGGAAGATGCCTCGATGAGTGCCGCCATCATGCTGCCGGACGCGACACCGGCCAATCTCGTTGCCATCAAATGGCTGAGACCGCACTTCGTCACCGGGGAAGGCCAGCTGATCAGCAGCGTGCACTCGCTGCTGGTCGAGAGTTGCGGCCAGCGCATCGTGATCGACACCTGTCTCGGCAACGACAAGCAGCGCATCGTGCCGCAGTGGCACCGGCGCCAGGGCCGGTTCCTCGACGAGATCGCGGCAGCCGGCTTTGCGCGCGAGCGGGTGGACTTCGTGGTCTGCACCCATCTGCATCCGGATCATGTGGGCTGGAACACCATGCTGGTCGATGGCCGCTGGCTGCCGACTTTTCCGTCGGCACGCTACATCTTCAGCGCGCAGGACTGGGCCTGGCTCGACAAGGCGCCGGTCAGCGCGCTGGGCGATTATGCGGGGGATTCGGTGCGACCGGTGTTCGATGCGGGGCAGGGCGAATGCGTGGCGCCCGACTTCCGCATCACCGACGAGGTCTGGCTGGAATCGACGCCCGGCCATTCACCGGGCCATGTCTCGATACGTATCGCCTCGCGGGGCGAGCAGGCCGTGGTGACCGGCGACCTGATGCACCACCCTTGCCAGCTGGCGCGGCCGCACTGGTCCAGCCCCTTCGATTTCGACAAGCAGATGGCCCTGCGCACACGGCTGGATTTCATTTCGCGCTACGGCGACACGCCGGTGCTGGTATTCGGCAGTCACTTCGCCACGCCCTCGGCGGGCCGCATCGTGCGTGACGGGGACGCCTGGCGCCTTGAGATCTGAGCCGGGCTAGCGCAGCGCCGGGATCACCCGCTCGCCGATCAGGCGGATGGCATCGGCCGGGTCATCGTGCACGCGCAGGGCGATCTCGGTGAGGCCGGCAGCGGCGAAGGCCTTGAGCGTTTCGATGGCTGGCTCGATCTGGTCCAGGCCGCCGACAAAGGAGATGTTGCGGACCATCTTCGTCACCAGCTCATCCGGCACGTTCTCGATCACATCGGTGCCGCGCAGGAAGGCGTTGAGAAAGTCCTGCTCGTGGGCGCGCATCAGGCTGACCTCGTCGGGTTCCAGGAACGGCCTGAAATACTGCTCGCCCAGCCAGCCGCGCAGCATCAGCTCGCGCCGCGCCTCGCGCATCGACGCCGCCGGGTCCTTCTTGATGTGCCAGGCCCAGAAGTTGCTGATGCGGAAATCATGCGTCGGGCGGCCGGCGGCCTTGAGCTCTGCATGCGCCTTGCCGATGAAGTCTTTCATCAGTGGCACGACGAAGTCGCTGGTGATCAGTCCGTCGGCGAGCTCGGTGGACAGCTTGCGGCTCTGCGGGTGGTTGGAGCCGAAATAGATCAGCGGCGGCGTGTCCGTGTACCACTTCGGCTGGTAGCCCCACACTTTGTAGAGCTCGCCGTTGTAATTCATCATCTTGTCGGGTGAGGCGCCCTTGAGGATCTCCAGGCACTCGCGGGTGCGGCGGATCATGCGTTCGCGCTTGCCGCCGATCGCCTGCAGCACGGCGCCGCCGCCGCCCACCATGATCATCGCCCGGCCGCGCGACAGCTCGTTGAGCGAGAACAGCAGGTTGGCCATCTTCAGCGGATGCAGTTCGGCGGGGCTGACGGCCATCGGGCCGAGCCGGATGCGCGAGGATTGGTGGGCGAGCAGCGACAGGGTGAAGAAGGGATCGCGCGACCAGCCGTAGTTGCTGGACCAGATGCCGCGGGCGCCGTAACGCTCGGCCATCAGGCCGAGTTCGAGAGCCTCCTGTGGCGAGGCGAATTCGTTGAGGATGATGTCGATTTCCATGGCGCGGCCCTTTTGCTCCCGGCTCTGACAGAATAGGCGCATGCAGAAGCCATTGTCGCCACATGCGCAGCCGGTGTTCACGCCGTGGCTGGGCGGTCGCGCGCCGCGACTGGAGAATTCGCCGCATGTGGTGGTGATCGGCGGTGGCCTGGCCGGTCTGGCAGCCGCGACAGTCCTTGTCGAGCGTGGCGCCAGCGTCACGCTGCTGGAAAGGGACAGCTGGCTGGGCGGCCGTGCCGGTGCCTGGTCCGACCGCTTGCGTGACGGCACGCCCTTCGAGATGGAGCGCGGCTTTCACGCCTTTTTCCGCCAGTACTACAACCTGCGGCAGTTGCTGCGCCGGGTCGATCCGCAACTGCGCTTCCTGGCCCCGACCACCGACTACCCGATCCTCACGCCGACGGGCAACGAATCCTTCGCCGGGCTCAGTCATACGCCACTGCGCAATGTCGCCACGCTGACCTGGCGCACCGAAACCCTCGGCCTGCGCGACCTGATGAAGGTGAACGTGCCGGCGGCGATGGAAATGCTGCGTTTCGAGCGCGGCCATACCTACGGGCAGTTCGACCGGCAGACTGCCGGGAGCTACCTGGATTCGCTGCGTTTTCCGCCGCTGGCGCGGCAGCGTCTGCTGCATGTGTTCGCGCATTCCTGTTTCAATCCGCAGGCCGACATGTCGGCTGCCGAACTGCTGCAGATGATGCATTTCTACTTCACCGCCAATTACGACGGCCTGGTCTTCGATGTGGCCAACCAGCCCTTTTCGAACTGCATCTTCACACCGCTCGCCGGCTATCTGCAGAAGCTCGGTGCGACATTGCGCACCGGTGTCGCGGCTCAGGCGCTGATCCGGCGCGATTCCGGCTGGCTGGTCGAAACCGATCGCGACACCCTGACGGCCGATGCGGTGGTGCTCGCCACCGATGTGCCGGCTGTCAGGGCAATCGTGGCTGCCTCGCCGACGCTCGACGATGCAGGCTGGCGTGCTTCCATCGACACGCTGCGCGTCACCAATGCCTTCGCGGTCTGGCGTTTGTGGCTGGACCGGCCGGTGGCTGCCGGCCGCGCGCAGTTTGCCGGCACGGCTGGTGTCGGACCGCTCGACAATATTTCCGTCTTCGAACTGCTCGAGGATGAGAGCCGCGAGTGGGCGGCACGTACCGGCGGTTCGGTGGTCGAACTGCACGCCTATGCCTTGCCGGGCGGCACCACCGATACCGAAGCACTCAGGCGCGAGCTGCTGGCCGGCCTGCACACGCTCTACCCGGAGACAGCCGGCGCGCAGATCGTTGAAGAGCGCTTCCTGCTGCGGCAGGATTGCCCGGCCTTCGCGCCGGGCAGCCACGCCCTGCGTCCGGAGACGGCCACACCCTGGCGGGGACTCGCCCTGGCGGGAGACTTCGTGAAGCTGCCGTTTCCGACCGCGCTCATGGAGCGCGCTGCCGCTGCCGGTTTTCTTGCGGCGAGCACGCTGCTCGACGCCTGGGATGTCAGTCCCGAACCGCTCTGGTCGGTCGCCTTGCACGGCCCCGCTGTCTGGAAAAAACCCGCATGAGTGAACTGATCATCTTTGGCCGCGCGCTGGATCCGCAGCCGGTCTGGTCGGCACTGCCCGACTGGCAACAGGCCGATCCGCGCTGGATCAACCAGGCGCTGCAGGCGGCGCTGCAAAAGCCCGGCGGTGGCTGGTTTGTGGTCGATGACCGGCGGAAGTTTGGCGATAAGCCGCGTCGCTATCGCATCGACGACCGCGAGTTCGTTTTCTGGCAAGGCAAGCACGGCCTGATGGCGGCATCCGACAGCTGCCCGCACCTGGGCGCCTCGCTCGCGGACAGCAGGGTGCGCGACGGTTGCCTGGTCTGTCCCTGGCATGGACTGGAACTCGGTGAGCGGCCGATGGGCAGCTGGGAGCCGCTGCCGGTGCATGACGATGGCGTGCTGGTCTGGCTGCGGCTCGATGACTGCGGCGAACCGCCCACCGGACAGCCGATCATGGCGCCGCGTCCGACCAGCTTCCTCGATGCCACGGTGCGCATGGAAGCCCGCTGCCGTCCCGAAGACGTCCTCGCCAACCGCCTCGATCCCTGGCATGGCGCGCATTTTCATCCGCACACCTTCGGCCGCCTGCGCGTCATCGAGCGTGGCGACGAGGACATCATCGTGCGCGTCGCTTTCCAGGTCGTTGGCCGGCTGGCTGTCGAGGTGGATGCACGCTTTCACTGTCCCGACCCACGCACCATCATGATGACCATCGTCGGCGGTGACGGGGTGGGCTCGGTGGTCGAGACGCACGCCACGCCCATCGACGAGACACGCTGCGCGGTCATCGAGTCCACGCTCGCCACCTCCGACCGGCCACAGATGAAATACGTGCTGCCCCTGGCGCGCTGGATCCGTCCGCTGATCGAGAGGCGCGCTGCACGCCTGTGGGTCGAGGACGTGGCCTACGCCGAGCGGCGCTGCGCGCTGTCGGTCACCGAAGCGCGCCGCTGAACGATTTGCCTGATAACCGGAGGAACACAGCATGAGCACCGCCTATCGCTGGGTCGAAGCGCCCTGGCCCATGACCGAACTGCCGCGCGAGCAGCTCGAAGACCGCATCCAGCAGCTGCTGGGATCCACCAACATGTGCGTGATGGCGACCACTGGAAAAAACGGTCCGATCGCCAGCCCCATCGAGTACTACGCCGATGGACTCGATCTCTACATGCTGCCCGATCCCGGCACGCCCAAGCTCAAGGCCCTGCAGCGCGATCCGCGCATCTCGGTCGCCGTGCACGGCGCCTACCACGGCTGGCACAGTGCGCGCGGCGCTCAGATTTTCGGCCGCGCCGAAATCCTCGAGCCGCATGCACCCGGCTGGGATCGCGGCATGCAGATCTTCCGCTGGCATGAGTGGATGAGCGACCTGGCCATGGACACCAGCAAGCCCTTTGAACGCCAGGTGCTGAAGGTGGCCGCCGACAAGATCCTCTACACCGAAACCTGGCTGTGGAAGCAGGGCTTCAGCGCGAAGCAGAAGTGGTTGCGCTAGGTGTGGCGTGACGGTGAGAACCGCTCCGCCTGATGCGCTTGACCCGGATCTTCCCGGGATTGCGGCGTACTGCCGCGAGGTCATGGGCCATCTGCAGTGCAAGCCAGGTTTCTGCTCCGCCACCGAAGGCCTTGTCCAGGCGGACTGCCATCTCTGCCGAGATGCCGGCGGCCCCATTCAGCACGTTATTCAGTGCCTGCCGACTGACGCCGAGAATTTCGGCGGCTGCTGTCACGCTGAGATTCAGTGGCTTCAGGCAGTCCTCTCGCACGGAGATGCCTGGATGTGGGGGATTTTGCATGCGCATGGGGATCTTCTTTCTCAGTGATAGTCCAGATAGTCGATGTCTGTGGCATTCCCTCTCTCGAACCGGAAAATCACCCTCCAGTTCGCCTGCACGGCAACACTCCAGAACCCGGCCCGGTTGCCCTTCAGGCGATGGAGGCGCCATCCCGGCAGGTTCATGTCGCCGGGTACTGACGCGACTTCAAGGCGGGCCAGAATGCGCCTGATCTTGTCCACATGTGCGGCGTTCAGGCTGCGGGGGTCATCGCATTCATGCAGTCTCTGAAGTCCCCGATGGCGAAAGCCACAGATCAAGGTGACAACCTAATGTGACAAGCAATGCTTGTCAATGAGGAGGGGCAGGGTGGGTGAAAATCGCTGTTCACAGCATCCAATGTAGGATGCTGGGCGATCTTTGAGCCACCGCCAAATCATGTGAATACGCCCGGAAAACGGGCCAGCGAACTGGTCCCTTGGCGCTAGCGCCGCCCCACGGCCTCGATCGGAATCGACAGGATGCGAGCCAGCTTGGGCCGCTCGCTGATCAGGTCGGCGATCGTGTACTGGCCGAGTACGTCATTGAATGCCTTGGCCGCCTCGCCAAGCACCCGGCGCAGCT
>JAHDYN010000116.1:0-5458 GCA_023383735.1 Gammaproteobacteria bacterium
TGCAGAGGACCAGCAGCGGGTGATTCGCCGGCTGATCAAGGGTCTCGATCTCGACGAGACCACCTGGGTGCCGCGCGAGATCCAGTGGTTCATCAATCACAACAAGGATGAAGGGCTGCGGCCCGACCAGCTCAAGGACAACGGCGACGCCAGCCGCCGGCAGCTCATCCACCTCTACCGCCTCTATGAGGAAGCATGCGACAAGGCGGGCGTGGTGGACTTCGCCGAGCTGCTGCTCAGGGCCTTCGAGCTGTGGAAGAACAATCCCGCGATACTCGAGCAGTACCGGCGACGCTTCCAGCATGTGCTGGTCGACGAGTTCCAGGACACCAACACGATCCAGTACGCCTGGCTGCGCCTGCTGACCGGTACCACCGGCATCCCCTTCGCGGTGGGCGACGACGACCAGTCCATCTATCGCTGGCGCGGCGCTCGCCAGGAACACATGCACCGGTTCCAGCGGGATTTCCCGGCGGCACGCGTCATCAAGCTGGAACAGAACTACCGCTCGACCAAGACCATCCTGAGCGCGGCCAACGCGATCATCGCGCACAACACCGGCCGGCTCGGCAAGGAACTCTGGACTGCCGGCAGCGATGGCGCGCCGATCCGCCTGTACCGCGCCTACAACGAGCGGGATGAAGCCGAGTTTGTCATCGGCCGGATCCAGGACCGCGTACAGCAGGGCAGCGCCCGCAGCGAGATCGCCGTGCTGTACCGCTCGAATGCCCAGTCGCGCAGCTTTGAAGAAATGCTCATGCGGGTCGGGATGCCCTACCGGGTCTACGGCGGGCAGCGCTTCTTCGAGCGCGCCGAGATCAAGGACGCGCTGGCCTATCTGCGTCTGCTCGCCAACCACGACGACGATTCATCCTTCGAGCGCGTGGTCAACGTGCCGACCCGCGGCATCGGCGCGCGCTCGGTCGATGCCATCCGCGAATACGCCAAGGCCAATGCCACCTCCATGTGGCGCGCAGCGCAGATCGTCGCGGCGGGAGACGCCACCGGCCGCAGCGGGCGGGCCATCACGGCTTTCCTGATGCTCATCGAGGGGTTGGCCAGGGACACCGCCGGTCTGAGCCTGCACGAGCAGGTCGACCATGTGATTCAGCGCAGCGGCATCATTGCGCACTACCGGAAAGAGCCGCGCGACCGTGCCGAGGGGCGGCTTGAGAACCTCGACGAGCTGGTGAGCGCAGCGCGCAGCTTTGCAAGCGAGGAGCGCCCCGGCGGCGATGCGGCCGGAGACGAGGATGCCAGCCTGCCGCCGTTGCTGGACTTCCTGTCCCATGCGGCGCTGGAGTCGGGCGATGCGCAGGCCGACAGCGGCGCCGACTGCGTGCAGCTGATGACCCTGCACTCGGCCAAGGGCCTGGAGTTTCCGGTCGTGTTTCTCACCGGGCTCGAAGACGGGCTGTTTCCGCACCAGCGTTCGCTGAACGACGGTGACGGACTCGAGGAAGAACGCCGGCTGTGCTACGTCGGGGCCACAAGGGCGATGAGCGAGCTGTACCTGACCCACGCGGAGCAGCGCCGGCTGCATGGCATGGACAGTTTTCGCCAGGCTTCGCGCTTCATCGGCGAGATCCCCGCCGGACTGATCGAGGAAGTGCGGCCGCGCATGCATGTCTCGCAGCCGGTTTACCAGCGCGGCAGCATGCCGCCCGCGGATCCCGGCTTCGGCATCCGGCTGGGGCAGCGGGTCCGCCATGGCAGCTTCGGCGAGGGCGTGGTACTGGGTTTCGAGGGCGCCGGGGCGCATGCGCGGATCCAGGTCAACTTCGAGACTGCCGGCGCCAAGTGGCTGGTGATGTCCTACGCCAACCTGGAAACGCTGTGAGACGGACCGGGAAGCGACGAAACCGGGTAAACTCGCCAGCGCGCACAGCACGGCGAAGCCACGCATGAAGATCCTCATTCTCGGCGCCGGTCAAGTCGGCTCCACCGCCGCCTATCATCTCGCCCGCGAAGAGGCGAATGAGGTCACCATCGTCGATTCCAACCCGAGCGTGCTGCGCGACCTGCAGGATCGTCTCGACGTGCGCACGGTGCTCGGCCATGCCGCCTCGCCCGGCACCCTGGAGCGGGCCGGCTGCGCAAACATGGACATGGTCATCGCGCTGACCAGCAGCGATGAAGTCAACATGATCGCCTGCCAGGTGGCCTATACGCTGTTCAGCACACCGACGAAGATCGCACGGGTGCGCTCTGCGGAGTACATCAACAAGCCCGGGCTGTTCGGCGCCGAGCGCATACCGGTCGACCTGTGCATCAGTCCCGAACAGCTGGTCACGCGGCACATCGAGCAGCTCGTCCGCTATCCGGGTGCTTTTCAGGTGCTCGACTTTGCCGATGGCAAGGTGCGGCTGGTCGGCGCACGGGCGCACCGCGACGGCCCGCTGGTGGGTCAGGAAATCCGCCGGCTCCACGACCATATTCCGGGCATCGAAACCCGTATCGCGGCCATATACCGCGAGGGCCAGGCCATCGTGCCGGACGGCAGAACCCGGCTGCTCGAAGGGGACGAGGTGTTCTTCATCGCGGCCCGGCAGGACATCGGCGCCGTGATGCGCGAGTTGCGCAAGCTCGAAGACCCGGTGCGCAAGATCATCATTGCCGGTGCCGGCAATATCGGCTTCCGGGCGGCACAGTCGCTGGAAAAAACCAACCAGGTCAAGATCATCGAGCGCTCGCGCGACCGTGCGCGCATCGCTTCCGAAGGGCTCGCCAAGGCCATCGTCCTGCGCGGCGATGCGGCCGATGAAAGCCTGCTGCTGGAAGAAAACATCGACAGCACGGATGTATTCGTCTCGCTGACCAATGCCGAAGAGGTGAACATCCTGTCCGCCATGCTTGCCAAGCGCCTGGGCTGCAGGAAGGTGATGGCGCTGATCAACCGGCCGTCCTATGCCGAACTGGTCGAAGGACCACGCATCGACGTCGGTATTTCGCCGCCGCAGATCACCATCGGTGCACTGCTGGCCTATGTGCGGCAGGCCGGCATGGTGCGGATCCACTCGCTGCGCCGCGGGCGGGCCGAGGCCATCGAGGCGATCGCGCGCGGCACCCGCAAGGACTCGCGGGTGGTCGGGCGCCAGATCGAGGAAATCGCCCTGCCCAGGGGCGCCACCATCAATATCATCGTGCGCGGCAACGAGGTACTGGAGGCGCATCACGACACGATCGTCGAGGCCGAGGACCACCTGATTCTCTTCGTCACTGACCGCCGGCAGATCCAGCAGGTCGAGCGGCTGTTCAGAACCTGAGCGCAAAGATCAGGCGTAGCCAGCGAATCCAGGCATGCATTTTCGGGTAGTTCAGCGAATTCTCGGTCTGTTGCTGATGCTCTACAGCATCACGATGATGCCGCCGGTTGCGGTGTCCGTGCATTTTGCCGACGGCCAGACCGGGGCTTTTTTCTACTCCTTTGCGATCACCTTTGCGGTGGGCCTGCTGGCCTGGCTGCCCGCACGCAACGACCGGCGCGAATTGCGGCTGCGCGATGGCTTCGTGGTGGCGGCGATTTTCTGGCTGGGGCTCGGCAGTTTCGGTTCGCTGCCCCTGCTGCTGACACATTTTCCGGAGATGTCGCTGACCGACGCGGTTTTTGAAACCGTGTCCGGGCTCACCACCACTGGCTCAACGACGCTGACTGGCCTGGATCTGCTGCCGAAATCCATCCTCTATTACCGGGCCCAGCTGCACTGGCTGGGCGGCATGGGCATCATCGTGCTGGCTGTGGCCATCCTGCCCATGCTGGGCGTCGGCGGCATGCAGCTGTACCGGGCCGAGACACCGGGCCCCATGAAGGACAGCAAGCTGACGCCGCGGATCACCGAAACGGCCAAGGCACTGTGGCTGATTTATGTCGGCCTGACGGCTGTTTGCGGCTTTGCCTACTGGTATGCCGGCATGGATGCCTTCGATGCGGTCTGTCACAGCTTTTCGACGCTGGCGACGGGTGGTTTTTCCACACACGATGCCAGCATCGGTTACTTCAACAGTCCACTGATCGAACTCATTGTCGTGTGCTTCATGTTTCTCGGGGGTGTCAATTTCACCCTGCATTTCGTGGCCTGGCGTGGCCGGGGTTTGCTTGGTTACTGGAGCGACCCCGAGTTCCGGGCCTATGCGCTTATTCTGTGCAGCTTCACGCTGGTTGGAACCATCTGTCTGGTCTTCACGCAGCAGTACGCACTGATCGCTGATTCGGCACGGTATGCTGCATTTCATTTCGTCTCCTTCATGACCAGCACCGGATTCGTGGCCAGCAACTTTGACCAGTGGGCCGGCGCATTGCCGCTGAGTCTGGTCCTCGCCGGCTTTATCGGCGGCTGTGCCGGATCCACCGGCGGTGGCATAAAAGTCGTACGCTGGCTGCTGCTTTTCAACCAGGGCCGTCGCGAGGTACAGCGACTGGTGCATCCGGCCGCCGAGATTCCGATACGCCTCGGCCGGTCCGTCGTCCCCCCACGGGTGATAGAGGCCGTATGGGGATTTTGCGTCGTCTACATCCTCCTCTTCGCTGTGCTGCTGCTGCTGCTGGTGTCTACGGGCCTGGACCAGGTCACGGCTTTTTCCGCGCTGGCCAGCTCGATCAACAACGTGGGTCCCGGGCTTGGCCTGATCGTCTCCGATTTCACCCAGATCAATGCAGCTGCCAAATGGATCTGCGTTCTGGCGATGCTGTTCGGTCGCCTCGAAGTGTTCACGCTGCTGGTGCTGTTCTCACCTTCGTTCTGGCGATCCTGAGCTAGGCGTACAGATGGCAGGCCACCGCGCCGGCGCCGTCATCGCCGGCATTCTTGAGCACCGGTCGCACCGACCGGCACTCCGCCATGGCGCGCGGACAGCGGGTATGGAACGCACAGCCGGAGGGCGGGTTGCGCGGTGAGGGCACTTCGCCGGACAGGACGATGCGCGAATTCCGGGACCGGCCGATCTGCGGCACGGCAGAGATCAGCGCCTCGGTGTAGGGATGCCTGGGTGCGGTGAGAATCCGGCTGGCCGGTGCAATCTCGACCAGTCGGCCCAGGTACATTACGCCGATGTCATCGCTGACGTGCTGCACCACTGCCAGGTCGTGCGAGATGAACAGCAGTGCAATGCCCCTCTCCCGCTGCAGGCGGACGATCAGGTTCAGCACCTGCGACTGCACTGAAACATCGAGCGCCGATACCGGTTCGTCGGCCACCATGAACTGCGGATTCAGCGCCAGGGCGCGTGCGATACCGATGCGCTGACGCTGGCCACCGGAAAACTCATGCGGATAACGGTGTGCGGCCTGGGCACTGAGCCCCACCACATCGAGCAGCTCATCCACGCGCTGCTGGCGTTCCGCCGGCGCACCGATCCGGTGTGTGTCCAGCGGCTCGCGGATGGTCTGGCCCACCGTCCGCCGCGGGCTCAGCGAACCGTAGGGATCCTGGAACACGGCCTGTATCCGCTGCCGGTAGGC
>JAHDYN010000116.1:5468-6273 GCA_023383735.1 Gammaproteobacteria bacterium
CGAGCATCTGCTTGCGGTCGAGACGCATGAGGTTGTCGCCGGCAAACAGCAGCTCGCCGGCGGTCGGTTCCTGCAGGCGCAGCAGCATGCGGCCGAGGGTCGACTTGCCGCAGCCGGATTCGCCCACCAGCCCCAGCGTCCGGCCCGCGTGGATCACGAAGCTCACATCGTCGACAGCCTTGATCTCGGCGACAACACGGCGAAACGGCCCGCCATGAATCGGGAAATACTTGCTCAGCCCGCGAACGTCGATCAGCGGCGGCGCATTCATGTGCCGGCACCCAGCGGATAGTGGCAGGCAACCGCACCGCCATCCGCATCGGACTGGAGGCGCGGGCGCACCTGGTGACAATCGGCTTGCGCATGGCTGCAGCGGCCCGCAAAACGACAGCCCGCGGGCAGGTCGCCAGGATCCGGAACGCGCCCCGGGATCACCGGCAGTTCCGCGATGCGCTCTGCGCGTATGCGCGGGATCGAAGCGAGCAGGCCCGCGGTATAGGGATGACGCGGCTGCGCGAAGAGCTGCTCGGTGCGTCCCGTTTCGACGATGCTGCCACAGTACATCACCAGCGCCCGCTGGCAGGTCTCGGCAACCACACCGAGATCATGGGTAACCAGGATCACGGCCATGCGGAACTCGTTCTGCAACTCGCGCATCTGCTCGAGTACCTGGGCCTGGGTGGTGACGTCCAGCGCCGTGGTGGGCTCGTCGGCAACGAGGAGCTTCGGATTGCAGGACAGCGCCATCGCGATCATCACCCGCTGGCGCATGCCACCCGACAACTGGTGCGGGTAGTCGTCGAGA
>JAHDYN010000117.1 GCA_023383735.1 Gammaproteobacteria bacterium
CGCCGTCCGTGCCTTGACCGCCGATGAGCCGGCCAAGCAACGGCTAATCACGGCCTACGTCGACCATCTTGAAACCCTGCACCCCGAGGATATTCCCGAGTCCATCCGCCCGCGCTTCGAATCGCTGCGCAAGGCCATGAACAGCGTTCCGCCCACCGAGCGTGAAACCGCCGTCCAGGTATCGGTACGCAAGATGTCGCCGGCCGATGCCGGCCGCTACACCCTGTCGATCCTCATGATGTTCGCCGAGCTGGTCCGCGTGAAGAACAGCGGTGAACGGCTGAACAGCAGCGATGGCCCGAAGACCGGCGCCTTTGCCCGCACCGGCAACAACATCCGCGTCCCGACCTTCCTCGCCCGTTCCTAGGGGCAGGAGCGCCGCTCCTGCCATCAATACGGACGGTGCAGGTACTTGCCAACCGGTTTGCCCAGCACTTCACCGTTATCGTAAATCCGCTGGCCGCGCAGGAAGGTGGTCTTGACCCGCGCCGTCATTTCCAGGCCCTCGAAGGGCGTATAGCCCTGCTGTGACTCGGAATCGGCCGCGCGCACCGTCCAGGTGTCGTTCGGGTCGACCAGCACGATATCGGCATCCAGGCCCTCGGCAATATCGCCCTTGCTCGGCAGACCGAAGCGCCGCGCCGCCGTGTAGCTGGTCAGCTTCGCCATCTGGTTGAAGCTGAGGCCCCGCTTGCGGCCCTCGGTGATCAGCGCCGGCAGCAGGTACTCGGTACCGCCGAAGCCGGACTTCGCCAGCCAGATATTGCCGGGCTTCTTGTGGTCGATCTTCATCTCGTGCTTGCAGCAGGCGTGATCGCTGCACACCCAGTCGAGGTTGCCGGCGACCAGCTGCTCCCAGAGGAAGTCCACGTCCTCGCGCGGACGGATCGGCGGATTCACCTTGGCGAGCGCCGCTGCCTTGGAGTCCGTGTCGAGCATCAGGTGACCGATGGTCACCTCGCGGCGGAAGTCGATGTGCGGGAAAACCGCCGCCATCTGCAGGGCCGCGATCACCGCCTTGCGCGAGGTCAGGTGCAGCAGGTTGATGTTCGGCAGATCGGTCTCGTTCGCCAGGTACGAGGCGATGAAGATCGCCAGGCCCTCGGAGTGCGGCGGCCGGCCGGCGCTGTAGGCATGCAGGCCCTTCAGCTTGCCCTCCTCCTCGACGATCTTCGTGTAGGCCGACATGATCTCGGCGGTCTCGCAGTGCAGGCTCAAAGACAGCGCATCGGCCTTGTCCGGATACTTGCCCATCGCCTTGCGGATGCCGCGCATCACGAACTCGAAATGCGCGATGTCGTACTTTTCGTCCTCGCCGATCATCAGGAACTCATGCTGGTTCGAGGACCGGCCATGCAGGCCGTGACCACCGTAGAACATGAAGATCTTGAAGGAGGTCACGCCGAAATCATTGATGAGGTTCGGGATCTCGCGGATGTGCCGCTTGTCCATCGGCGCCAGGTGATAGGCATAGTCGACATGGAAGCGCCCGGCCGAGATGTCCAGCACTTCCGGGAAGAACTTCTTGTAGGAGCCGCCCTTGTTCAGGTAGTAGCCGCCGGTGCGCATGTAGTTGAGGCTGGAAGTGACGCCGCCCTGGGCGGCAGCACGGCTCTCGGTCAGCGCGTCTTCGGCCAGCGGTGAATAGATGCCGGTGTGCATGTGCGGATCGACGAGCCCCGGGAAGGCCAGCTGGCCCTTGCCGTCGTAAAAGGTCTTCGCACTGGCCGCCGGGATCTCCGGCGCCACCTTTGCGATGCGGCCGTCACTGATGGCGATATCGCCCTGCTCGACCATCGCCGCATTGGGGCGTACGAGGCGCACGTTCTTGATGAGGAGATCAAATGCTTTCTTGCTGGCCATGAGTCGCTCTCGAGTGTCGCGGAAAGGGCGCACAGGATACCCCAAGCCCCCGCCCCGCTCCTACCTCGGCGGGGCTAAAAACCCAGCCCACCGGGGTTCAGCAAGCCGCCCGGATCCAGCAGGGTCTTGAGCTGGCGGGCGAGCGCCCCGGTTTCCGGCTTGCGGGTCTCCAGCCAAGGGTAATCCTTGCCGATCTGCAGGTGGCTGGCGCCATTGCGGGTGCAGAGTTCCTGGATGCGCTCCTTCAGCTCGTGGACCAGGGCCAGGCCGGCCGGGTTCGCGGCATGCGCCGGCACCTTCGGCAGCAGCGCGGCGGGATAGACCCGCCGGTGATAGATGCTCTGCTCGTCCTCCCACAGGAAAGTGGGTTCGTAGATGAAGGCATTGGTGCTGAAGGTCATCAGCATGCGCGTCAGCTGCACCCGGTGCTCGCGCATCCGGTCACGGTACTCGACCAGCAGCGCCTCGAAATCCGCGTGGTGCTTCAGCACCGCCGAGAACGGCAGGATGCCGTGGGTCGGCTTCCAGCGCTCGCCGTTGGGGCCGAGGATCGGCGTCAGCTGCATGAAGGGGTTGGCATTGAAGTAAACCGGAATCGAATTGGCCACCTCGGCGCCATGCCGGGCGGCGATGGCCCGCACGCTGGCGAGCTTCAGCCGTGCCTCGGCATTCGTCAGCCCCTCGGTGCCGAAGTGCGCCGAATACACCGCCTTGCGCAGGAAATTGCGCCCCGCAAGGCCCATCTTCGCCACCTGCAGCGCCCCGTCGAGCGGGTTGCGGGCTGAGAAAAACACCGACCTCGCCGCATCGAAGGGATTGGCAGAAGCCATCTGCGTGAGGGCGGTCTTTTGCTGGCGCGGATCGAGGCCGAAATTCTGCGCCACCACCCCGAGGCGCGCGATCTCCATCAGCGCACGCAGACAGCTCTCGCCGTCCGGGAACCCGAAGGAACTGCCGGCAAAGCCCTCCGGCTTCTGCATCAGGCGCAGCGTGATGCGCGCCTTCACGCCCAGCGTGCCCGCATCGCCGACAAACAGGCCGGCGAGATCCGGCCCGTAATAGCGGAAAAACGGCAGGCTGTGCGTGCCGCCACCGGAACCGGTCGACAGCATCTCGCCGCTGGCGAGAATCACGTCCATGCCCAGCAGCGACTCGGCCGACACCCCGTAGAGCCCCGAGCCGTAATTCACCGCCTGGTGCGACATGCCGCCACCGACGGTGGCCACCAGCCCCGAAAACGGTCCCCACATCGGCGTGCGCAGACCATGCGGCGCCAGCGCCTCGTAAAGCTGCGCCCAGGTCACGCCCGGCTCCACCGTCACATACATGTCTTCGGCATTGATCTCGATGCCGGTCAGACGCCCCATGTCGAGCGTCAGCGTGCCGGGGCGGATCGGCAGATAGGCATTGGTATAGGAGGCACCACCACCCCGCACCACCGTCGGCGTCTGATGCCGGGCACAGAGCCGCATGACGTCCTGAAGCTCGGCCACGCTGCCCGGCGTGACGACCGCGGCAGTCAGCACATCGGCCTGGCGGAAGACATCGGTGGAGAAAAAAGTGCGGGATTCGTCGTCGGTGCGGAGGTGATCGGCACCGACGATGGCGGCAAGCGAAGCGAGGAGCTCGCCGGTCAGGGCCGACGGCGGGGGGTTGGTCATGAGTCTGTACCAGCGGCGTCAGGAACGGCTGGACAGCTTGGCACGAAACACGGCGAGGGTGAACTTCGGAATGACCGCCTGGCGATAGGCCCGCTTGGGCTGGGTGAGCAGCCGGTACAGCCATTCCAGGTTGGCGCGACGGACGATTGCGGGGGCCCTGTGTACGCGACCGGCAATCACATCAAAGGTGCCCCCGACGCCCTGACAGACCCGCACATGCGGCAAATGGGGCAGGTACTTCTCCATCCACAGTTCCTGCCGGGGGGCTGCCGAGCGCGACAAACAGCACCTGGGCGCGCGAGGCATTGATGGCATCGAGCAATTCGGGCATCTGCTCGTCTTTGACGTATCCGTCACGCTGTCCGACGATGTTGATGCCGGGATACCGCTGCCGGAGTATGGCGACAGCCTGGGCATTTACATCCGGGGCTGCACCGAACAGGAACACCCGGTAGCCCTGCCGGCTGGCCTGCGCACAGATCTCCGGCATCAGGTCAGCGCCGGCTACGCGACCGATGTGCTCCTTCCACAACAGGCGCACGGCGTATACCACCCCGATGCCGTCCGGAATGACCAAGCCCGCCCCAGTCAACGTATCCCGCAACACCGGGTCCGACTGGGCCTTCATTATTTTTTCAGGATTAACGGCCAGGATCGTCCGTGGCCGATCACCCTGGACCATGGCATCGACGGCCTCAAGCGCACGCCCCACATCGACGCAATCGACCGGGATGCCCAGCACATTCACACGCCTTGGCAACCCCGTCACAGATCTGCCCTCAAATAAGCTGAGCGTATGATAACGGTCTTGTGACTGTCTGGAACCAGGTCCGGAAATCCGGAAAAAGACCGGCTTCTGTCAGCCGCCGGACAGAGCCACCCGATGGGAATCAAATTCAGCGACCAGTGGCAGCAGGTTCTCGACAGCGTCGGGCTCAGCCAGCCAAAGGACAGTCAGCACAGGCTCTGATCTGGCACCGACCCCTATCCGTATAGTGTCGCAAGGTTCCAGTTCCGCATAGGCCGCCGAACGCCAACCCAAGGGTGGGTCGACAGCACCCCTCACCAGGCTTGGCACGCCACCCCTTATATCCATACTGAGCCGCAGGCCATTGGCATCCGTGAGCTGAATGCGCTGCCCCTGGGGCGATACGCTTGCCTGCACACCGAGATGCCAATGGACTGCGGCCTCTCTTTCACCCACGCCCTCAAGGAAGTCCCATACAGTCAGAAATCCATTTCTTCGATAGATCAGGCCGCGCCAATGGGTGATACCCAGATGGCCAAACCCCTCATGCCGGGCCAGCAGGGTCGAACAGTCGGATTCGAACCGACTGACAAGCAACGCTGATCTGAACGGCCGGCGCCACATGAAAGCCGATACCTGCTGAGCCTGATCCTCGCCCTCAACCACCATCGTGTTGTGGGCAACTGCGGAACGAAAGTAACGACGATATTCTTGCGACCCGCCATATTGGTATGTACCCGGATCAATCAACACGCTCGCGCCGTCAAATTGAAAGGCCAGTGACAGGCAATCAGCATGCCCATGTGCGAAACCGGGGGCCATGCCGAGCGGATTATGGAGGAACACCAGCCTGTCCCTTGGGCCATGGCGAACCACACTCAGGCCAGAAACTCGAAACGAGCGCTGCACCTTGGCTAAAGGAGATTTGCTCCAGGATATCCGCAGCAATGGCGAAAGCGCATAACCATCATCTGCGTCGCCGATGCGTGGAAGATCGCCCGGCCCCGCCGCCAAGGCGCCGAGAAAACGCCGGCCACGATCAACGGCAGCTTCAATCAATGGTTCCGATGGCTGCCCGGTGTGCTCTAGCAGCGCAACCGCAAGACCCAGCAGATCGGTTACAAACAGCAGATACCACGTCGCCTGCTCAATCCCGCCGCCGTCAGTATCGATCTGGCGAGCGGCCTCGGTCCGAAGCAACTGCAGCCCTCTGCTCTTCCATCGCGATGCCCGCGAGTAGTCATGGAGCAGGACTCCCGCGTAAACCAGAGCTACGGCTTCGGCTACCGTGTGATTACCCGCCGACGAATGCAAAGACAAGCGCCTCTCAACGTGCCAGACATGGTAAGCAATGGTCGATGCAACAGTGTCCCGTGTCCGTAAGGACACCCAACTACGGACGAGATCGAACGCATGAAACAACGCTATCAGACGCAGTGCTTCTTCCATTGCAGAAACATGGTTGGGGCCTTTTCCGGGCCGATTGGACGCGGCCCACGAGCCAATTTGAGCTTCGATCAGCGCAACGGCCCTGTCCCTTTCAGCCGCGTTCTTCTCAGCCACCATGGCAAGGTCATGGAGATGCTGGAGCCGGTTCAGCTCCCAGAGAATGCGCACATCTCCCGTCGCATTGCCCGGCCGGTAATCGATCTTGTGCCAGGAAATATCCGGCCATTCAGCACCCGTCAATGGATCTGTTCGCCAGAATTCCGGATTGTCCCGAGCCTTGACCCAGTGTCTGAATACAGGAATCCGGCCTGCCAACAGCTGCGCTTCATGGGCAGGATTGCGCTCGACTGCGGGTGTGAAGAGCTGGCGATGGATCCCGTGGAAAAACCCGATAGTCCGAAATACCCCCCACCCGGATCGGTGCGCATGGGACAGGAAACGAACTGAGTAACCCTCAGTGACTCGCAACAGATATTGCCAGGATCTGCTGCCAATCTCCGCCACAGACATGATTGAGGCCCTCCGAAACATCCATTTCAGCCGCCTCAA
>JAHDYN010000118.1 GCA_023383735.1 Gammaproteobacteria bacterium
GCGTGCTGGCCCGGATGTACTGAACTGATGCCCGACCTGTATCGAGCCTGCTGCAGGCGCCTGCCGCACGGTAGCCGCCTGCTGCTGATCCTGCCGCTCCTGCTGCTGATCCTGCCGGTCCGGGCCGAGGTCGTGTTCAAGGGCCTGAGCCGCACCACGGAAAAGGTGGTGCGCGCGACCGTGGTGCTGACCGGTGAATCCTGCAGCGCGCCCGACGCCCGCGTGCGCCGCCTGTACCGGCGCGCGGACGCGGAGATCCGCCAGGCGCTCGAGGTCTATGGCTACTACGCGCCGACGATCGGGAAATCACTCGGCCGCGAGGGCGATTGCTGGCAGGCCACATTTACCGTCAAGCGGGGCCCGCGCGTGAAGATCCGCAGCATGAAGGTCTCGGTGTCCGGGCCTGGTGCGGATGACCCCGTCCTGTCGGGCAGGGAGGCGCAGCCCGACTTCGCGGTCGGGGATGGACTCAACCAGCGGGCCTACGATGCCTACAAGGTATCGCTCGCCGGTCTGGCCCGGCGTCGCGGCTATTTCGACGGACGGTTCGCGAAGAGCGCCATCGACGTGTATCCGGGCAAGCTGGCGGCGGATATCCGCATCGACTATGCCTCGGGCGAGCGCTACCGCTTCGGTCCGGTCGAGTTCGACCAGACGGTCGTTGAACCGGAACTCGCTGCGCGCTTTGTCGAGTTTCGCGAGGGTGAGCCCTACGATGCCGACCAGATCAACGATCTCTACACGGCGCTGCTGGCCAGCGGCTATTTCCAGGGGGTCGAAGTGCGGACCACGCCGAGGCCGGGCCCCGAGCCTGACGTTCTCGTCACGGTTGCATTGACGGCTGCCAAGTCGCGCACCTGGACGACCGGCGTGGGCTATGCCACCGACACCGGCGCCAAGTTCCGGCTCGATTACCGCAACCAGCGCCTCAACGACAAGGGACACCAGTTCGAGTTCAACAGCCAGTTTTCCGAGGTGCTGGGCGGTGGCGCGGTCAGCTATCGCCTGCCGGATGGCAGGCGCCGCGACGAGTGGTTCAGCATCAACGCGGGTTACAAGTACGACAATCCCGAAGACAGCCGGAGCAACGAGTTCCGCTTCGGCCTGCAGCAGACAAGGCGTCGCGGTGTCATATGGCGCGAAACGCGCTTCATCGACTACATCCATGAAAACTACCGGATAGGCGAGGAGCGCGGCACCAGCGATCTCATCGTGCCGGGCATCAGCTGGGCCGAGCAGCCGCTGCTGCTGACCGGGCGGCCGCGTTACGGACGGCGCCTCAACCTGAAGCTCAGCGGTACCGACGAATGGCTGGGTTCAGACACGGCCTTCATGCAGGTCGAGACCGGCGCCAAGCTGATTCTGCCGCTCGGCTCCAACGCCCGCTTGCTGACGCGCCTCGAAGCCGGCTGGACCATCAAGGATGATTTTTCCGACCTGCCTTTTTCGGTGCGCTACTTCGTCGGCGGTGACGGCAGCGTGCGTGGCTATGACTACAAGTCGCTGGGTCCCGTCGATGCCGACAACAACGTGACCGGCGGTGCCAACAAGCTGGTCGGCAGCCTCGAATTCGACGCGCGGCTATTCGGCAACTGGTCGGCCGCGGTGTTCGTCGATTCCGGCAACGCCTTCAACAGCTTCAGCGACATGTCGCTGAAGACCAGCGTTGGCGCCGGCATCCGCTGGTACTCGCCGCTCGGACCGGTGCGTTTCGATGTGGGCGTTCCGCTCGACAGCGATGCGCCGGACGCCTACCGCATCCATATTTCACTGGGACCTGACCTGTGATCGGCGCGCTCGCCAGCCGGCTCCTCTCGGCCCTGCAGGCCGTGCTGCTGGCGGTCGTCGTGTTGGCGCTGTGGCTGCTGGCAACCCCGGCCGGCAGCGCCTGGCTGGTCGGAACGGTCGCGGCCGGAACCGACGGCATGCTCGACATCAGCGGTGTGCACGGCAGTCTGCTGCGCGGACTGCAGGCCGACCGCATCGAAATCCGGGTGACGCGTACCCGCGTGCTGATCTCGGCGGCGGAAGTCTCGGTATTCTGGCCCGATCTGCTGCGCAGCCGCCTGCGTCTGACCACCGCCCGGGCCGGCGAGGTCCTTGTCGAGGTGGGTCCGCGTCCGCCGGACCAACCCGATACGCCCGTCATGCCCCTGCTGCTGCCCGTCGTGATCGCGGCCGACAGCCTGGAAGTCGGGCAGGTGCAGATCCGCATCGAAGACCGCGAACCCGTCAGCCTGCAAGGCGTGCGTATGCAGGGTGAACTGGCCGAAGGCACCATCCATTTCAGTTCCGTGGCTGCACGCTTTGCCGACATCGAGCTGTCGGCGGCCGGTTCTTTCGGTACCGGTGAGCCCTTCGCCACGCATGCCGAGCTGCGCTGGTCGGTGCCCGGACAGGCGCTGTCCGGGCATGGCCCCCTGCGCGGCGACCTGGCTGCCCTGCGTTTCGAGCAGGTCGTGCGCCTGCCCGATCCCCTCGGCGTGGGCGGCGTGCTTCGCCTGCTCGCCGATGAACCGGAAATCATCGCCGGGGCGCGCTGGCGCGATGTCAGTCGCGAACTCGGCGAGGGAGTGACGCTGGTCAGCGACCGCGGACAGCTGCAGCTGCGCGGCTGGACCGAAGGCTTCACCGCCGAGCTCGACACCGGCGTCGCGCTCGGTGCGTGGTCGAAGATGCAACTGACCGCTGCCGGCAGCGGCGACATGCGGCAGCTGCATATCGACAGCCTGCGCCTCAGCGGGCCCGAGGGCGTGGTCAGCGGGCGCGGGCTTTTCAACTATGTGGCCGGACTGCGCGGCGCCTTCGTGCTCCGCGGACGCGGCATCAACCCGCGTCCGGTGGACGCGCGCCTGGCCGGAAAGATCGATTTCGAGGGTCAGCTCGGCTTCGATCCGGCCGGCAATTACTCGTTTCAGCTGCACGAGGCGCAGGGCACGCTGTTCGAGCGACAGTTCCGTGCGTCGGGCACCGTCGCCAGCGCCGAGGTCGGTCAGGTCTTTGACGGCGTGCAGGTGCGGGTCGGCCTCAACCGGCTCGACATCGATGGGATCTGGGGCCCGGCGCTCTCCGGACAGTTCAGCATCGATGCGCCGGATCTCGCCACGCTGTGGCCGGGACTCGAGGGCCATCTGCGCGGTACGGGGACGATCAGCGGAACGGCGGCGAAGCCGGGCTTCGACCTGATGCTGGATGGTGACGACCTCGCCATGGACGAACTGCGCGTCGACACGCTGCGTGCCCGCGGCGGACTCGGCGCGGGCGATACCCTGGATCTGAAGCTGGTGGCTGCCGGCCTGTCCGTGTCCGGCCTTCCGCTGGGCGATCTCGATGTACTGGCCAGCGGTGCGCTCGATGACCACGAGCTGCGCATCGCGCTGTCCGGCGGCGAGCTGACCGTGGGACTGGAAGCCACCGGTACGCTGAAACAGGGCAGCCTGCTGGAAAGGTTTTCGCAGGGCTTCGTGATGCTGTCGGGAACGCAGCACTGGAAGCTGCAGGAAACCGCGGTGTTGCGTCTTGCCGGTACCGATCTCGGCCTGAGTGCGCACTGCTGGCGCCAGGCAGCGGCGGAGCTGTGTCTGTCCGACATCTCGTCGGATGCGCGTGGCACGGCCGGCGGCCTCCGTCTCGGCCGTTTTCCGCTGGCCAGCCTTGCCACTTACCTCGGTGCCGGGGTGGAACTGGCAGGCACCGCCGATGCGGAACTCGACTTCCGGCAGCATGAGTCGAAAATGACGGGGACGCTGCGCGCCGACTTGCGGGATGCCGCCTTCATCTACCGTGCGGGTGGCGACGGCGATGACATCACCGTGCCGATCAGCGAATTCACGGTCGAAGCAAGCGCCACCGAAGCGCTGCTCAGTTACTCCGGCAGAGTCAGCGCGGGATTCGGTCTCTCGCTTGCTGCCGGCGGTGTGGTGACCGACCCCTTCGGCGCGGCGCCGGAAATCCGCGGTACCGTCAGCGGCGGCATTCCGGACCTGGCGCCGATCAGTCCGGTCCTCGAGCGCTTCATCGATATCGGCGACATCAGCGGGCGCATCGAACTGCGTGCCGGCCTCTCCGGCGATGCGCGTCGGCCGGATATCAGCGGCGGACTCGAACTGAAGGACGGGGCGCTCAGCCTGCCGGTGGCAGGCGTGACGGTGGACCGGATCACGCTGGCGATCCTCGGCCGCGAGGACGGTGCGGCCGTGATCAAGGGTGGTGCGCGTTCCGGCAAGGGCCATGTCGGCGTGGACGGCACGGTGCTGTGGCGTGATCGCCTGCTGCCCGGGGCGGAGTTCGCCATCAAGGGCCGTGTTTTCGAGGTGATCGATCTGCCCAACGCTCGCGCGGAGGTGTCGCCAAACGTCCGCGTGGTGCTGGACAAGCGCCAGTTCCGGGTGAGCGGCGAGGTGCTGGTGCCGCGCGCCTCGATCAAGCTGAAGGCGATCGGCGAGAGCGCGGTGCAGCCGTCGCCGGATACGGTCGTGCATGGCCGCAGCCAGGCGCGCGTGAGCCAGCCGCCGCCCCTGTTCGTGCTGGACGGGCTGCGGGTACGGCTGGGCGAACAAGTCAGCTTCGAGGGCTTTGGCCTCAAGACCCGGCTCACCGGCGGCATGAGCCTCTCGCAGGGCCAGGTTGCCGGCCAGGCCGGCATCAGCGGTGAGGGCGTCGTCCAGCTGGCGGAGGGCAAGTTTGCCGCCTTCGGCCAGAAGCTCGATATCGACCGGGGCTCGCTCATCTTTGCCGGCGATGTCACCGACCCGGGACTCGATGTGAAAGCCAGCCGCAAGCTCAGCTACGAAGGCAGCGATGTCACCGCCGGCGTGCTGCTGTCCGGTACGCTGTCGCGCATCGTGACCCGCGTGTTTTCCGAGCCCGCGATGGGCGAAATGGATGCGCTGTCGTACCTGACCACCGGCCGGCCGCTGTCGGCGGCCGGTACGGGCGATCAATACTCGGTGGCCAACGCGGCGGTCAGCCTCGGGCTCAGTGGCGCACTGCCGGTTGCGCAGCAGCTCGGCTCGGCGCTGAAGGTCGACGAGATCGCGCTCGACAGCACCAGCACCGGCGGTGCGGCGGTCGTGGTCGGCGAGAAGCTCGGCGACGACCTCTACATCCGCTACAGCTACGGCGTGTTCGACAACCTCGGCATCGTGAAAGTCACCTACAAGATCGGCCGCCGCCTGAGCATCGAGGCCAGCTCGGGCGAGGAGCAGGCACTCGATCTGATCTATTCGATCAACTGGTGAGTTCCTTGCGCACCCTTGCCATCAGTGTGCGGATGTCCTGCCGGCGGCCTTCGTCGGCCGAGGTGCGTCCCGGGCGCGGCGGAGCCTTCCCGGCCTTCTCCAGGTATCGCAGCGCGCCGCTGTAGTCGCCTTCGTCGTACAGGAACTCGGCGTAGAAGTAATTCGGATCGATGCCATCCGGATTGATCTGCAGTGCCTTGCGCAGATAGTCCTTTGCCTTCTTGTCGCTGCCGAAGCCGATCGGGAAGCCCGGCACCTTGTGATACAGCGTGCCGAGGCTCGTGTAGGCCGAGCCGTCCAGCGCATTGGCATCGATGGCCAGCGCGGCGTCGAGCTTTTCGCGCGACTGCCTGGCGAGGCCCAGCGCGCCGAGACCGCCCTTCACGCCGGCCGCCGTGCTGAGCACGATGCCTTCCCAGATCAGCGCTTCAGCACGTTGCGGGTACTGTTGTCTGAACGCTGCCGCGCGCGCGATCAGCTGGTCGAAAGCCGCTTCGCGCTGCTTCTCCGGCACCGAGTAGTTGGCGGTGGCCCAGTCGGTCTGGATGGCGAGCAGCTCTGCATCGAAGCCGGCGGGTTCCGCGTGCAGGCTCAGGCCGAGGCCGGCCAGCAGCGTGGCCAGGCAGGCCAGGATCAGGCGTTTTTTCCGTGGCATCGTCGATGGTCTCCTCAGGCTGATGGCGTGGCGGCGGGTCCTGCGGCGGCATAACGCCGGATCACGGCGAGCTGTCTGGCGATGGACTTGTCCACCAGGCCCGGCAGCACGCTGTTGATGCGCGTGAACAGCTTTTCCGGCCAGCCCACCACGGTTTCGTCCGCTTCGTTCTCGAGAATCCGGCAGGCGGCTGCCGCCACTGTCGATACGGTATCCATGGTCACACCGAGCTCCGCATTCATCTGTTCGACCTCGGCACTGTTGATGCCGGTGCGGGTGGCACGGGGTGCGAGGTAATGCACGCTGACCGTGCTGTCGCCGAGTTCGCGGCGCAGCGCCTCGCTGAAACCGCGCATGCCGA
>JAHDYN010000119.1 GCA_023383735.1 Gammaproteobacteria bacterium
CGAGACCCAGGAGAGCGGCCTGCCTGTCGCCGGTCCCGAGCACATCAAGGCTGCGGGCCAGCAGAGTGCCGCCGATCACGCCGGTGGTGGCGACCAGCAGAATCGTGCCGGGCTGTTCCACAAACGAGAAGTCACCCATCAGCCAGAAGATGATGCCGCGCAGTTTGGTATCCGGACTGATTGCCAGCATCAGGCTGACCACCGCACTCCAGCCTGCGGCAACGACGATGCCGGTGAGGAGCAGCCGGTCGGTACTCCCTGCACCGGTGCCGCGCGCCAGGCTGAACACCAGCAAGGTACTGCCGAGTGCACCGGCAAAGGCGGCAGCGTCCACCATCAACCCGGATGCGCCCAGCAGCATGGCCCCCAGGGCAGTGACAGCGGCACCGCTGGAGGTGCCCAGCACATAGGGGTCGGCAAGCGGATTGCGCAGCAGTACCTGCATGAGTGCGCCAGCCACCGCGAGTGCCGCGCCGGTGCCAAACGCCGCCAGTGCACGCGGCAGGCGCAGACGGGTTACAACCTCGATCGCTTCCGGCCCGGCCGTACCGGACCACCAGTCCAGCAGCGTGTTGACACCGGCCGCGCTGCTGCCGACAAGCAGTGCAAACAGCAGTGACCCGACGCCGAGTCCGCCCAGGATGAGCAACAGCAGACGTGGCGACTTCAGCATGATGATCCGACGCTGGTTTGCTGGAAATTCGCAGCCACCGCAGTGTACTTGAACCGATGTCCCTGCCGTGACACTGTTCCGGCTCATGTGGAAGAATCGTGCCACAGGTGTGGATGGTGCCCGTGGATCTGATTGACGGAGAAGGCTTTCGGGCGAACGTTGGCATCATTGTCTGCGACCGGCGCGGTCTGCTGCTGGTCGGTGGGCGTATTGGCCAGAACTCCTGGCAGTTTCCACAGGGTGGCATCCAGTCGGGTGAGTCCGCCGAGCAGGCCATGTTTCGTGAGCTGCATGAAGAAATCGGCCTGACCGACCGGGATGTCGATGTGCTTGGCTGTACGCGTGACTGGTTGCGTTATCGTCTGCCCGAGCAATTCATGCGCAAGAACGTCCACCCCCTGTGCATCGGCCAGAAACAGCGCTGGTATCTGCTGAGGCTGATGGGGACCGAGACCGGGCTCCGATTCGATACCACCACCACGCCGGAATTCGACCGCTGGCGATGGACGGGTTTCTGGGAGCCCGTACGCGAAGTGATTTTCTTCAAGCGACAGGTCTATGCGCAGGCCCTGAAGGAACTCGGACCGCTGCTGTTTCCGGCCGGGCTGCCGCCCCGGCCAGACTGGTGGCAGTCCGGCTGGGGCAGCATCGACCATGATTGATCCAGGCAGCCCCGAGGTACTGGCCGCAGTCGACCTCGGTTCCAACAGCTTTCACATGCTGGTGGCCCGCTTTGATCACGGGCAGCTGACCATCATCGACCGCTTGCGCGAGATGGTCCGTCTCGGCGGTGGACTGGATGCGCGCCAGCGGCTGAGTGCGTCCAGCCAGGCGGTGGCCCTGGCGTGCCTCAGGCGTTTCGGCGAGCGGCTGCGCGCGGTCAAGGCAGACAGGGTGAGAGTTGTCGGCACCAACACCCTGCGAGCTGCCCGCGGTGCCGGTCGTTTCCTGCAGCAGGCAAGCAAGGCGCTCGGCCATCCGGTCGAGATCATTGCCGGTATCGAGGAGGCTAGGCTCATCTACCTGGGCGCCAGTCACAACCTGCCGCTTGTGGACGGCCCGAGGTTTGTGGTCGATATCGGTGGCGGCAGTACAGAGCTGATCATTGGCCGGGGATTCGAGCCGGCGGTGATGGAGAGCCTTGCCATCGGTTGCGTCAGTCTGGGACGGAGCGCGTTTCCGGAAGGGCGTCTGTCGGCCAAGAACTTTGCCCGGGCCAGGATCCAGGTGCGCCTTGAGCTGGAGCCCGTGCGCCAGACCTTCCGTCGCCTTGATCCGGTGCAGATTGCCGGCACTTCCGGCAGCATTCGCGCCGCACATTCCGTGCTCACGGCTCTGGATCGCGCGCCTCAGGGTATTACCGCCGAAGGTCTGGAGTATCTCATCGACGAGATGGCTGCCTTCGGGCAGGTGGCGAGAATCCGCCTGCCGGAGCTGTCGGCCGAGCGGGCGGAGGTGTTTCCGGCCGGCGTTGCCATTCTCGTCGAAGTGATGCGTGCCATGGCGCTGCCACGCATGTGCGTGGCCGATGGCGGCCTGCGTGAAGGCATACTTTACGATCTGGTCGGCCGGCTCACGGATGAGGATTCGCGCGTGCGCACAGTGCGTGCGATGGCTGCGCGGTATCACGCTGATTCTGCGCAGGCCGGGCGCGTTGCCGCGACCGCTTCGGTGCTCTTCCAGCAGGTTCGCGATGACTGGGATCTCGGGGCCGAGCACGAACAGCTGCTGGGCTGGGCGGCACAGCTGCATGAACTGGGGCTGGATATCGCCCATGCGCATTATCACCGGCATGGCGCCTATGTGCTGGAAAACGCGGATATGCCCGGGTTCCCGCGCGAGGAGCAGCGGGTGCTGGCGCGTCTCGTGCTTGGGCACCGGCGCCGACTTGAGCGTGAGAGCTTCGAGGACCTGCCGCCCGAATGGCAGCGGCCGGCGCTCCGGCTGACTTTGCTGCTGCGGCTAGCGGCGCTCTTTCACCGCAGCCGGATCGATACGGCCCTGCCCGAGCTGCGTCTGCGGGTACACGGACGATCGATGGAGCTCCACTTGCCCCAGGGATGGCTGGCAAGCAACCCGCTCACCCTCGCAGACCTGGAGCGTGAGCGCGCCTTTCTTGCCGGGGCGGGATGCAAGCTGGCCATCCGCCGCCGCGGCTGAGATCTCAGGCTTTGTCGGCGAGCCGTTTCAGCAGCTGATTCTGAACCGATACCAGTTCGGCTTCCGGCGCTGGCCTGACCCGCTGATAGCTGCCATCCCCGCGCAGTTCCCAGGCCTGGCAGTTGTCCGACAGGTTGGCGTCGAGGTCGGCAAGAATACGCGCTTTCAGCAGCGGGTCGGTGATGGGAAAGCACACTTCGATACGCCTGAAGAAATTGCGATCCATCCAGTCGGCACTGGCGCAGAACAGATTCTCGTCACCATTGGCGTGGAAGTAGTAGACGCGCGAATGCTCCAGGAATCGCCCGACGATCGACCGGACCCTGATGTTGTCGGAAATGCCCGGTATGCCCGGCCGCAGGCAGCAGATGCCGCGCACGATCAGGTCGATCATCACGCCGGCCGACGAAGCCCTGTACAGCGCCTGGATCACTTCGGGCTCTACGAGGGCGTTCAGCTTGGCAATGATATGACCGGCTCCGCCAGCCTCGACGTTGCGGATCTCGGTGTCGATGTGGTGCAGGATGCGCTCATGCAGGTTGAATGGGGCCTGGTAAAGGCGCAGCAGGGGCGGTGTCTTCGTCAGGCTGGTCAGCTGCAGGAAGACGTGATGCACGTCATGTGCGAGCGACTCATCGGCTGAAAGCAGACTGTAGTCGGTATAGAGGCGCGCGGTCGCCGTGTGATAGTTGCCGGTGCCCATATGCACATAGCGCTTGAGCTGGCCGCACTCGCGGCGCACGACCAGTGCCAGTTTGCAGTGGGTCTTGTAACCCACGACGCCATAGACGACGTGGGCACCGGCTTCCTGCAGCCGGTTTGCAAGCTGGATGTTCGCCGCTTCGTCGAAACGTGCCCGGAGCTCGATGCTCACGGTCACTTCCTTGCCGGCCTGTGCAGCCCTGACCAGTGCATCGACGATGGGTGATTCTGCACCGGTCCGGTAGAGCGTCAGTTTGATCGCATGGACGTCGGGATCTTCCGAAGCGCGGGCAAAGAAGTCGATTACGGGAGCGAACGACTCATAAGGGTGATGCAGCAGTATGTCGCCACTGCTGATCGCGGAAAAAATATCGTCGGCGGCGAGCGTTTCCTTCTGCAGTCCGGGCATGAAGGGTGGATGCCTGAGGTCGTCGCGGCCAGTCATGGCATATACCGCAACCAGACGATTGAGATTGACGGGGCCATCCACGCGATAGAGGTCCTGTTCATCGAGCTCGAACATCTCCAGCAGGAAGTCCACGTGCTCCTGTGGGCAGTTGTGCGCCACTTCCAGGCGGACTGCTTCCCCGTACCGGGTGGCAATCAACTGCCCTTCAACCACCTGCATGAGATCCTCGACTTCCTCGCTTTCGACATACAGGTCGCTGTTGCGCGTTACGCGAAACTGATAGCAGCCTTGAATTTCCATGCCGGCAAACAGTTCGTCCACGAAGGCGTGGATGACCGAGGAGAGAAAGACGAAGTCGTTGTTGCCGGTATCCGGCAGGGACGGGTCGAGACGTATCAGGCGCGGCAGCGATCGTGGGGCCTGCACGATCGCACGCTGACAGGGGCGGCCAAAAGCGTGGATGCCCTTGAGCCCGACGAAGAAGTTAAGGCTCTTGTTCAGGATTCGGGGAAATGGACGTGCCGGATCGAGAGACGTCGGGCTGAGCACCGGTTCGATCTCGCGATGAAAATAGCTGCGCAGCCATTCGCGATGTTCCGGGCGCCAGCGTGTCCTGCGGACGAAGCGGATCCCGGCTGTTTCAAGGGCGGGGATCAACTCCCTGTTCAGCAGACGGTATTGCTCGTCGACCAGCCGGTGTGCGCGCTGGCTGATATCGCTCAGTACCTGGCTGGCGCTCAGCATGTCCGGCCCCTGGGGAGGGAGCCCGAGTTCCTTGCGCTGACGCAGGCCACTGACACGGATCTCGAAGAACTCGTCGAGGTTTGTCGAAACAATGCAGAGAAACTTCAGCCGCTCGAGCAGCGGGAGTGCCGGATCCTTTACCTGATAGAGGACGCGCTGATTGAACTCGAGCGCACTGAGCTCCCGATTGATGAAGTATTCGGGCAGTTTGAGGTTTGGCGTGTCCAACAGAAGCAATCCGGGGATCCGGCCAAAACTATAGCAGGGCGGAAAAACACGGGCGCTGCACAGCTCACAGTTGTCATAAGCCGGGGAGTGGAGGCGCAGGCGTGGGCCGCCCGGCAGGGCAGCGCTCAGCGAGCTATCGGACGATTTGCCGCGAGTGCGGTCTGGCGGCTGGCGATTCGCGCCAGCAGTGGCTGGGCCGTGGTCTGGAACGCCATCAGGTCTGCGCCACGCAATGGCTCGGCGGGCGGCAGGATCACCGTTTGCGGGTTCAGGTGCACGCCGTTCTTGCGATACTCGTAGTGCAGGTGCGCTGCGGTGGCGAGTCCCGTTGCACCGACATGGCCGATTACCTCGCCCTGGCGAACCCTGGATCCATAGCTGCTGGTCTTGGCGAAGCGGGACAGGTGTGCATAAAGGGTGGTGATATTCCCGCTGTGCTGCAGGATCAGCGTGTTGCCATAGCCGCTCTTCCAGCCACGGAAGATGACTTTGCCATCGCCAGATGCCTTTACCGGTGTACCGGTCGGCGCCGCGTAATCGACACCCTGATGGGCGCGGATGGTGTTGAGGATCGGGTGCCGCCGGTTCGGGTTGAACTTGGAACTGATCCGCGCGAAGGACACCGGCGCACGCACGAATGCCTTGCGCATCGGGCGGCCATCAGTCGAGTAATAGGCAGCGCGACCGTCGGCTTCTTCAAAGCGTACGGCGGTATAGCGACCGCCACGGTTGGTGAACTCGGCGGCGAGGATCTCGCCTTCGCCGAGCTTCTTGCCGTTGCGCCAGAGCTCTTCGTAGACGAGAGTGAATTCGTCGCCGGTATTGATGTCGCGAACGAAATCGATGTCCCAGGCGAAGATATCGGCCAGCTTCATGACCGCCTTTTCGGACAGGCCGGCGTTTGCTGCGGCCTCAAACAGCGAGGTCGAGATGATGCCACCGGCAGTGACGACGCGACGCTCGAGAGGCAGATCAAGCAGTTCGGCACGGAATTCAGGTTCTGCACCAACGGTTTCACCGGCGTTTCGCTCGACGATGAAGGTTTTGCCGACGCCGATATCACGCTCGAGCTCCAGCACGGCGCCATTATCGTGTCGAACCGACAGGACGTCGCCCGGCCGCAGGATGCGCAGGTTTTCCCGGGCGGTATCCAGTTGCAGGATCTCGGCGAGGTCTACGAGACTCAGTCCGCTGGCCCGGAACAGGCCATCAAGGGTGTCGCCTGGCTGTACGTCCAGCACCAGCGTCTCGAAAGGGTCAACTGCTTCAGGGGCTGCGCTGGTCTCGTCGGCAGCGAGCCGGGCCTTGGCCTGAACT
>JAHDYN010000120.1 GCA_023383735.1 Gammaproteobacteria bacterium
CTCACCGCATCGGCATCGGCGTTGTACTCGAGGCTCACGCCATCCGGCCAGACCAGCCTGTAAAAGGGATCGACCGGCAGCATCTCCACATAGTCGCCGATGGCCCGCCCGCTCAGCGCAAACAGCTCCTCGATGGCATTGGGGGCGGTCACCACCGTGGGGCCGGCATCGAAACGAAAGCCATCCTGCTCGTAGACATAGGCGCGGCCACCGGGACGGTCGCGCTGCTCGAGCAGGATCGTGCGCACACCGGCCGACTGCAGCCGGATGGCGAGCGCCAGCCCGCCAAAACCGGCACCGATGACCACCACCTGCGAAGCCTGCGTCATGCAGGGCCGGTCCGGCTGGCCGAGGGCGGCAGACTACGCAAGGCGCGCAGCACCGGCACCGGCGGCCGGCCGCTGAGTATCTGTCGCGCGTCGTCGAGACCGAGCCGGCCGGCATAGAAGCGCTCGATCACCGCCTGCGGCTGGCGATCGAAATGCTGCAGCACCCGGTAGCGCTCTGCAGGCGCAGCAGCCAGAAACAGCATGCGGTTCAGCATCCGGAACAGGCGCTGCACCTGCCAGTGGCGCTGCGCGCGGTCGCGGATCCAGGGACCGATGACCTCGCTGCGCAGATCCCCGGCAGCGGCCAGCCCATCGGCGAGTGCCGCAGCTTCCGGCAGCGAATAACCGGTGGTGTGATGGAACAGGCCCGCGCGCAGCCCGGCACGCGGCAGACCCGCATCGGCGCGCGGCCAGAACGCCTCGAACTCCGCATCCAGCACGATCGGCAACACGCCACGCTCTTCCCGCAACATTTCACGTTGAGTCCAACCCCGTGCAAGCACATAGCTGTCGATATTAGACCGGAGCGATGCCAGGTCGAGATCAGCGGTGTCACTGTAGTAGGTGTCTTCAACCAGCAGCCGGTCAGGGGCAAAGGGGAGCAGGTACACGAAACGATAGCCATCCCGCTGCGCCACGGTTGCATCCATGAGCAGCGGACCGGTCAGCCCGTGCGGCGCCGCGAGCCGGAGTTCCTGGCCGAGAAACTTCTGATAGCGAAGCACCAGCCCCCTGCTCCCGCCTGCGCCGCGTCCGTCGATCACCAGTCGCGCGGTCAGTGTCTGCCCGTCGGCCAGCTGCACGGCCTGCGCCCCGATCTGCACAGCCTGGGTATTGCACCGGATCTCGACACCCGGCAGGGCCATCACCCGCTCCTTCAGCCGCTCCGAGGCCAGCGAATGGTACGAGCCATCGATGCGGCGCTGGCGCTGCGGAAAGCTGAGGTCATGATGCGGCCATGAGCAACTGGCCAGCGCCAGCAGCCACTCGCGCTGCGCCGGCTGCAGATCGCTGCCATGGAATGACCAGGTGTGATTGCCACAGGGCGCTGCGCCCGCTTCGAGCAGGGTGATCCGGAGACCGGCGTGATGCGCCCGCAGGCGCAGGGCGATCAGGCAGTTGGCGAGTCCGCCACCGACCAGCAGCACATCGCTGTCTGGCCTGCCGCTCATTGCGCAAGCAGCCTGTCGATGAGCGGCGTGATGGCGGCGGCACGCTCGGCACTGAAGCGGCCGCGCAACTGGCCGGCAAGACGGCCTTCGCGATCGAAGACCAGCAGGTTCGGTGCAGCCGTGTCCAGGCGATGGCTGGTCGCCCAGCGACGCTCGATGTCGATGAGCACCGGCACCGTGGCCGGCACCCGCTTCTGCAGGGTGGCCGTGACGCGGGCCATATCGACCGGACCCTCGGCCGGCATCTGGGCGATGTTCAGGAAGTGCAGGGCCGGATAGCGGCCTCCCAGTTCTTCGCCCCAGCGCTGAATGGTCGACAGGCGGCGGACATCGACCACCACCGCAACCACGACCGCACCGCGATGGGCGGCCAGCGAATCGACGGCGCCGAACTGGTCACGCAACTGCAGCGTGTCGATGCCATCAGCCAGCGCACTGCCGGCACCGCAGAGCACGAGCAGCAGCATCGGTATCGTGCAGCGACGGCGCACGGATGGAACACGCGAAACGGGCATGGATGGTACGACGCCCCCGGCGCGCCGGAACAGGGCGCGATCGGTTCATTGTACCGGTGCTTTGCCGCCGCGGGTGGCAGCGCAGGCGATCAGGTGCGGGAACGTCCGCTCCGCTTCAGAACTGGAAGCGCCAGCCGACGTAGATCTCGTCGGTATCGGGATCGATGTTGAACTGCAGGCCCGGCTGCGGCTCTTCGGGCAAGAAGGCCTCGCCAACCTGGCGCACCGTGGCGGTACCCTTGTCGAGCATGACACCGAACAGGTGCCGGATCTCGACTTCGCGTTTGCTGACGGTCAGGACTTCGTCCAGCGGATCGAGACCGGACTGCAGGTTGTCGGCAATCGCGACCACCGGCTGCAAGAGCAGTGCGCACGCCAGCACCATGCCTGTAGATCTCATATGACACCACCCGATATGCAACCGCAGCCCATTGCGGTTGATCACCCGGGGCCAACCTTAGCCGGGTGAGGGGCAGCGAACGCCGACTGCGTTCACCTTTCAGGCGTGCATCGACAGGCAATTCCGGATTCGGTCAAACCGGCGCTGCATAAGTCAAGAAGAGCAGCGCAGCAGAAAAAAGGGAGCTTCCGCTCCCTTTTCTTCAGCGCACCTTGACCTCGATGGGCCGGGGCTTCCTGGCCTCGGTCTTCGGCATGCGCACCGTCAGCACCCCGTCCTTGGCATCGGCCTCGATCTTCGCCTCATCGACATCCGCCGGCAGACTGAAGCTGCGGGCAAAGCTGCCGTAAAAGGACTCGATGCGGTGATGCTTTTCCTTGTCTTCGCGCGTCTCCAGCCGGCGCTCGCCGCGAATGGTGATCACGCCGTCATGCACGGACACATCGATGTCCTTCTTCTCGACTTCGGGCAACTCCGCCCGGATCAGGTAGGCCTCGGGCGTCTCCGAGATGTTGGCCACCGGCCGCCATTCAACACTGTTCTCGCCCGCCTCGGCAGCAGGCCGCACCGAGCGGCCCAGTACACGGCTGTACTGGTTGAAAAGGTCGTCCAGTTCGCGCAAGGGGCTCCAACTTACCAGCGTCATACTGCATCCTCCTCATGGGTTGTCGCGCGGCGCAATCCACGCCGCACCTGAGGCAGATATAGGGACGCCGGCCGGTTTTTCAATGGCCGGTTTCAATACCCGGCGTCAGGCCTCCAGGGCCTTGCGCAGCGCGTCGATCAGGTCCTCGGCATCTTCCAGCCCGACCGACAGGCGCACCAGGCCATCGGTGATGCCGACCCGGCGGCGCTCGGCCTCCTCCACATCGGCATGGGTCATGGTCACCGGGTGGGTGATCAGCGACTCGACCGAACCGAGGTTCTCGGCCAGCGTCCACAGCTTGATGCGGTCCATCAGGGCCTTGCCGGCGGCCAGGCCGCCCTTCACCTCGAACCAGATCATCGCGCCGAAACCGGAAGCCTGGCGTTTGGCCAGTTCGTGCTGCGGAAAGCTCGCGAGCCCCGGATAGCTGACCTGCGCGACCTTCGGGTGCGACTCGAGAAACTTCGCAACCGCCATCGCATTGGCAGCCTGCCGGTCCATGCGCACCGACAGCGTCTTGCAACCCTGCAGCGTCAGCCAGGCAACCTGCGGCGACATGATCATGCCGGTGGCATTCATGATGAAACGCACCGCGTTGCCCTGCGCCTCGTTGCTGACGACGATGGCACCGCCGACCGTGGCGTTGTGCCCGTCGAAATACTTGGTGGTGCTGTGCACGACCATGTCCGCGCCCAGTTCCAGCGGCCGCTGGTAATACGGCGTCAGGAAGGTGTTGTCCACCGCATGCGGAATGCCGCGCTCGCGTGCCAGTACCGAAACCGCCGCAAGATCGGTGAGCTTGAGCGTGGGATTGGCCGGCGTCTCGGTGAGGATCAGCTTCGTGTTGCTGCGGATCGCCTTGCGCACGGCAGCCACATCGGAGGTATCGACAAAGGAAAACTCCACACCGAAACGCGAATAGATCTTCGTGCTCAGGCGATAGGTGCCACCGTAGACCACATCCGAGATGATCGCGTGATCGCCGGCACTCAGAAAGGCGAGGAACAGGCCGTTGATGGCCGCCATGCCGGTACCGAAGCAGATGCAGTCGCTGCCGCCCTCGAGATCGGTGAGCTTCTGCTCCAGCGCGCGCACCGTGGGATTTGCCGAGCGCGAATAGGAATAGCCCCTGGCCAGATAACGATCCACCGACTCCTGCACGTAGGTCGTGGTCTGGTAGATCGGCGTGAGAATCGCGCCGGTCAACGGGTCCGGCACGACGCCAGCATGCACCTGACGCGTGGTGAATCCGGGTTTGGCCTGTCCGGCGGGCCGCTTGTCGCTGCTCATGGTCTGGAACTCCTCGACACCCTGCCCTGCGGCATGGGGGCGCTTCACGTGACTTTCGGGTCGCATAGTCTATACGGGAAGCCGCGCATGGCTATCACCGGATCACCGGCAAAGTGCCGAAAGCGGCTTGCCCGGGACCGGTACTTTGGCCGATCATGAAAGCTCGCGATGCGGAGAGAGACATGAGCGACGACGCCTGGCAGGTTTTCAAGGTCGACGAGCTGGCCGCACGGGTCGCCGGCAAGGAGCCCCGATTCCTGGAGTTTCTGCGCGTCCCGACGCTGTCCTGTGCGGTCTACCGGCTGCCGGCCGGCGCCCGCGACATGCAGGCCCCGCACCTCGAAGACGAGGTCTATTTCGTGGTCAGCGGCCGCGCCCGCCTGCGGGTCGGCGCCGAGGAGCACGAGGCCGTGCCGGGCAGCATCCTCTACGTCAAAGCCACCTCGGAACACTCGTTCTTCGATATCGAGGAAGACCTGACCCTGATCGTGGTGTTCGGGCAGTCGAAGCCGCTTTGGCAGGGCTAGCCTCCTTTATTGCTGAAGTCACGACCGGAGAACCCACCATGCACAGCGCCAAGCAAGCCGCACGCGAACTGATCGAGCAGCTGCCGGAGTCGGTCACGTGGAATGACTTGATGTACGAACTGTACGTCAAACAGAAGATCGATGAAGGGCTCAAAGAACTGGACGAGGGTCGCGGCATCCCCCATGACGAGTTCAAGCGCCGCTTGCTCGGTGATCCCTCCGCGCAATGAAGATAGAGTGGTCACCGCGCGCCGAGCGTGACGTGACGCAATTGCGCGATTACATCGCACAAGATTCGCCGTTCTATGCGCGCCAATTCACCGAGCGGCTGATCCAGTCTGTCGAGCGCTTGACCTCCATGCCGCGCAGTGGCCGCATGGTGCCGGAGGCCGGTCATCAAGATACGATCCGTGAAGTAATCTTTCAGGGCTATCGCATCTTCTACCGCATCCAGGATGATCAGCAACGATTACAGATCGTCACCATTGTGCATGGCAACCGTGATCTGGCCGGCATGGAGCTGCCATGGCAGCCACCGCCCTCCACACCCTAGCCTGCTTGCCAGCAATCGTCGGTTATTGGTTCGGTATTACGTCTGACGTTCGCGCTGCATGAGGAGATAAAGTTCCTCGACCTTGCTGCGCGCCCAGGGTGTCCGGCGCAGGAAGGTGAGGCTTGATGCCACGCTCGGATCGTTGTTGAAGCAGCGAACCGGAATGCGCCGACCGAGTTCTTCCCAACCCAGGCAAGCCACCAGCTCCTTGACCATCACCTCGAGGGTGATGCCGTGCAGGGGGTTCCGTGGTTGTTGCATGGTGGTCGAACCCCTGGCGGGCAGGACAAAGACCTGCCGGGGCTGTCCGCTCAGAACTGGCTGTCAGGAAAGGCCACCAGCGCGTCGGCCCCCGCTTCGATCGCACGCAGGTAAGCCGTGGCCAGCGGCGAGAACTGTCCGGCGTAGAAGTCGGCGGTAATCAGTTTGGCCGCGAGGAAGTCTTTCTCGGCAGCATTCTCCGCACCACCCGCTGCCAGTTTCTCGCTGGCGATGACTGCCGCGCGCGCCAGTTGCCAGCCACCAGTGACCGTGCCGAGCAGCATCAGCATGCTGTAGGCCACCGCACCGGGTACCGCCGGATTCTTTGCATGATTGGCAGCCAGCCAGCGACCCGCCGCTGCCACGCTAACGCAGCCTTCGGCATGCGCCTTGCGCACCGCCGCCAGTGCCGGATGGCGGGCCAGATCGGCATCGGTGGCCTGCATGTCTGCCAGCAGAGCCGTCAGCGAAGCACCGCCATCGCGCAGGATCTTGCGCGCGACCAGGTCGTTGGCCTGGATGCCGGTGGTGC
>JAHDYN010000121.1 GCA_023383735.1 Gammaproteobacteria bacterium
TCGCTGCGCGCCACGATCATCCCGGCGCTGACCATTCCGGTGGCGATCATCTCGTCCTTCATCGTCATGGCCGCGCTCGGCTACACCATCAACACCCTGACCCTGCTCGGCCTGGTGCTGGCCATTGGCCTGGTCGTGGACGATGCAATCGTCGTCCTGGAAAACATCGTGCGAAAGATGGAACTCGGGCGCCCGCCCCTGCTCGCTTCCATCGAGGGCAGCCAGGAGATCGGCTTTGCGGTGATCTCGACAACAGCCGTGCTGGTGGCGGTGTTCGTGCCGATCTCGTTCATGCCGGGCAATGTCGGTCGCCTGTTCGGCGAATTCGGCATTTCGCTGGCGGCTGCGATCGCGGTGTCGGGTATTGTCGCGCTGACGCTGGTGCCGATGCTGACGTCACGCCTCTATGCCCGCGGCGTGAAGCGCGGGCGCCTGGCGACCTCGCTCGACCGGATCTTCCAGCGCCTCACGGAAGCGTACCGTGCCTCGCTCACGCGTTTCATCGCCCTGCGCTGGGTGGCTGTCGGGGTGCTGGCGCTCGTCGCCCTGCTCGGTGCCGCCCTGTTCAGCAGCCTGCCGGGTGAGTACGCGCCCGCGGAGGACCGCAACATGATGCTGATGATGGTCCGCGGCCCGGAAGGCGCTTCGCCCGAATACATGGACCGCCAGGTCCGCGTGATCGAAGGTCTGCTCAAACCCTATGTCGAGGCCGGCGACATCAAACGGGTGGTGTCCCGCACCGGCATGTGGGGCAGCGGCGGTGACGTGAATACCGCCTTCCTCTACATGCCGCTGGTATCTCGCGCGGAGCGGGAACGGTCCGCACAGGAGCTTTCGGCAGAAATCCGTACCAAGGTGAGCGGCCTGCCCGGCGCGGTGGCGACCGTGTTCCTGCCGCCAAGCCTGGCGATACGCTCCGGCGGCTCCGGCCTCGCGGTGATACTGAGCGCAACCAGCTATGAAGAACTGACCGCCTGGCAGGACCTGATCATCCAGAAGGTGGAGGAGGAGAATCCGCGCATACTCGGCATGCGCTCCGACTTCTTTCCGGGCAAGCCCAAGATCAGGATTGCGATCGACCGCGACCGTGCAGCCGATCTGGGCGTTTCCTTGCAGACCATCGGCAGTACGCTGGAGACCATGCTCGGCTCGCGGATCGTCACCAGCTTCGTGGAGCGCGGTGAGGAGTACAACGTCATTTTGCAGGGCGCAGCGCAGGACCGGGCAACACCCTCCGACCTGCAAAACATTTACGTGCGTTCGGAACGCTCGCCGCAGTTGATACCGCTGGCGAGCCTGGTACGGATCGAGGAGGTCGCCGGACCGAAGGAACTCAAGCGCTTCGACCAGCTGCGCTCGGTGACGCTGAGCGCAAGCCTGGCACCCGGGTACTCCATCGGCGAAGCAGTCACCTACATGGAGGAGCTGATCGCCAGAGTGCTGCCCCCCGAAGCCAGAATCGATTTCGATGGCGAGGCCCGCGAATACAAGCGCTCGGGGAACGCGATCTACCTGACCTTCGGCTTCGCGATGATCGTGGTATTCCTGATTCTTGCCGCACAGTTCGAGAGTTTCAGGCACCCGCTGATCATCATGCTGACCGTGCCGATGGCCATTACCGGCGGGCTGGTCGGGCTCTGGATATTCGACTCATCGATCAACGTCTACAGCCAGATCGGCGCCATCATGCTGATCGGGCTCGCGGCCAAGAACGGCATCCTGATCGTCGAGTTTGCCAACCAGCTGAGGGATCGGGGCACGGAGTTCCATGCGGCCATCATCTCGTCGGCAAGCATCCGCCTGCGGCCGGTACTGATGACCAGCCTGTGTACCGCCTTTGGCGCCATTCCGCTGATGGCCGCCACCGGCGCCGGCACGGAATCACGGCGTACGCTCGGCGCCACGGTGTTTTTCGGTGTGACGATCTCGGTATTCCTGACCCTCTACCTGATACCGGCCATCTATGCGCTGCTGGCGCGCAAGACGCAGTCCCCGGAACACATCAGCCGGGAGATCGAGAAACTGCAGCGCGATGAAGCAGAGACGCGGCCCGAATCAGCCCCGACGGGCTGACACAGGCAGGGACGGGCGGAGAGATAAAGGGTGACCCGGAACCGGGTCACCCACCTATTCAGGCAGCAGCGGCCTTCTTGGCAGCCTTCTTGCGCGGCTTGGCGGCAGTCTTGGCCTCGGCCTTTGGTGCGGCTGGCTTCTTTGCCACTTTCTTGCGTCCCTTGGGCTCCGGGCTTGCATCGGCCGGTGCCGCACGGTCCGTGAGCATGACCAGCGCCATCGGCGCGCAGTCACCGGCGCGGTAACCCATCTTCAGGATGCGCAGATAGCCACCCGGCCGGCTCTTGAAGCGCGGGCCGAGCTCGTTGAACAGCTTGCCCACCGAGGCCCGGTCGCGCAGCCGGGAGAAAGCCAGACGGCGGCGTGCCAATCCGTCTTCCTTGGCCAGGGTGATCAGCGGCTCGATGACACGCCGCAGCTCCTTGGCCTTGGGCACAGTCGTGCGGATGGTTTCTTCGCAGATCAACGAAGCAGCCATATTGCGGTACATGGCGGTCCGGTGGCTGCTCTTTCTGCCGAGGGCACGGCCGGCCTTACGGTGCATCATGGTGACAAATTCCGTTAAATCTTCAGATCCGCCGGATCATTGCTGACCCGGGCGTTTACTCAGGCTACCTGTTCGTCGTGCTTGAGCAGGCCCGGCGGCGGCCAGCTCTCCACACGCATGCCCAGCGACAGCCCATGGCTCTCCAGGACTTCCTTGATCTCGGTGAGCGACTTCTTGCCGAGATTCGGCGTCCGCAGCAGCTCGACTTCGGTGCGCTGCACCAGATCACCGATGTAGTTGATGTTTTCGGCCTTCAGGCAGTTCGCCGAGCGTACGGTTAGCTCGAGCTCATCGACCGGACGCAGCAGGATCGGCTCGATCGGCGACTCGGTGGTCGAAGCAGCGGCTTCGTCCTGGCCACGCAGTTCGAGGAACACGTCGAGCTGATCCTTCAGGATCGTGCCGGCGCGCCGGATTGCATCTTCCGGATTGATGGTGCCATTGGTCTCGATGTCGAGCACCAGCTTGTCGAGGTCGGTGCGCTGTTCGACACGCGCTGACTCGACGGTATAGGTCACCTTGCGGACCGGGCTGAAGGACGCATCGAGGCGCAGGTGGCCGATGGCCGAGGTTGTCTGCCCTTCAGCGTCAAGCTGCTGGGTGGCAGCCCGGTAGCCGCGGCCACGCTCGACAGTCAGCAGGATCTTGAGTTCGCCGGCATTGGTCAGGTTGGCGATCACGTGGCGCGGGTTCACGACTTCCACGTCATGGTCGGTCGTGATGTCGCCGGCGGTGACCGGGCCGGGACCCTTGCGATGCAGGGTCAGTTCCACGCGGTCACGCGCATGCATGCGCAGGGCCACGCCCTTGAGGTTGAGCAGAATCTCGACCACGTCCTCCTGCACACCTTCGATACTGGTGTACTCATGGAGCACGCCTTCGATCTCCGCCTCGACGATCGCAGCGCCGGGCATGCTCGACAGCAGGACGCGACGCAGGGCATTACCGAGCGTGTGACCGAAGCCGCGCTCAAGGGGTTCAATCACGATGCGGGCGCGGTTGCCGGCCTCGGCCTGCACGCGAACGTTACGCGGCTTCAGAAACTCACTGATTGATGGTTGCATATGCGAACCCACTCTTGATTGATTGGCTTGATTACTTGGAATACAGCTCGACGACGAGGTTCTCGTTGACATCAGGCAGGATGTCTTCCCGTGCCGGCAGGGACTTCAGCGTTCCGGTCAGGTTCTTGTCGTCGACCAGCACCCAGTCGGGGAATCCCACCTGGCTTGCCATGGCGATGGCATTCCTGATCCGCGGCTGCTGGCGCGAGCGCTCGCGAACCTCGATGGTGTCACCGGCGGCAACCTGGCAGGACGGAATATTGACCACCTTCTTGTTGACCAGAATGGCGCAGTGACTGACAAGCTGCCGCGCCTCGGCGCGCGTCGAGGCAAAGCCCATCCGGTAGACCACGTTGTCCAGGCGCCCCTCCAGAAGCCTGAGGAGGTTCTCACCCGTCGAGCCCTTCATCTGCGAAGCCTTCTGATAGGTGATACGGAACTGGCGTTCCAGCACCCCGTACATGCGCCTCAGTTTCTGCTTCTCGCGCAACTGGAGACCGTAACCCGACAGGCGGGCCTTTTTGGTCGCCTGCTGCTTGGTCCCCGGGGGCGTCTCCAGCTTGCACTTGCTCTCAAGCGGCTTGATGCCACTCTTCAGGAACAGGTCTGTACCTTCCCGACGGGCAAGCTTGCAGGTGGGTCCACGATATCTGGCCATTACTCTTACCTTTAAACGCGCCGCTTCTTCGGCGGACGACAGCCGTTGTGCGGAATGGGCGTGATGTCTTCAATGTTGCCGATGCGGAAGCCCACGCCGTTCAGCGAACGGACTGCCGACTCGCGACCCGGTCCCGGGCCGCTGACCAATACTTCCAGCGACTTGACGCCGTACTCCAGGGCTGCCTGTCCGGCACGCTCCGCTGCCACCTGGGCCGCAAACGGCGTGCTCTTGCGCGATCCCTTGAACCCGCAGCTGCCGGCCGTGCACCAGCTCAGCGTATTGCCCTGCCGGTCGGTGATGGTCACGATCGTGTTGTTGAACGTGGAATGGATGTGCGCGATGCCGTCGACGACATGCCGCTTGCCCTTCTTCCTCGCCTTCGTCGCCGTAGCCGTGGCCGTGCCAGTCGCCGCCTCGGCGGTTTCCGGTGTTTCGGGTTCCTGTGCCATAACTCTCTCTGTGATCCTGTTGCGGTTGGCATCGTCACCGGCTGCCGGTGACGATTGCAGTGCCTCTATCGCCTGATTGCCCGACGCGGACCCTTGCGGGTTCTCGCATTGGTGCGCGTACGCTGGCCCCGCATCGGCAGACCCTTGCGATGCCGGATACCCCGGTAGCATCCGAGATCCATCAGGCGCTTGATGCTCATGGACACTTCGCGGCGCAGGTCGCCCTCGACCGGAAAGCGTGCGATCTCGCCACGGATGGTCTCGACCTCCGCTTCGGTGAGATCCTTCACCTTGACGTCGGGTGCAATACCCGATGCCGCGCAAACGTCGAGGGCACGCTGCCGCCCGACGCCGAAAATATGCGTTAACGCGATCCCCACATGCTTGTTGGGGGGAATATTGATGCCAGCGATACGTGCCATTACACCTGCTCTCCAGTACCCGGAGCCATTAACCCTGACGCTGCTTGTGACGGGGATCGCTGCAGATCACCCGCACCACGCGATTACGCCGAACGATCTTGCAGTTTCTGCAGATCTTCTTCACTGATGCCCGGACTTTCATGTTTCTACTCCTGTGGCCTCTTTCTCAACGGATCTGGCCAGCTCGTCCAATACCGCTGAAATTGGCCTTCTTCAGCATGCTGTCGTACTGATGTGACATGGTGTGCGCCTGCAGTTGCGCCATGAAGTCCATCGTGACGACCACGATAATCATCAGCGAGGTTCCGCCGAAATAGAACGGCACCCGCCAGTAAAGGATCATGAACTCCGGCAACAGACAGACGGCCACCACGTAGATGGCACCCCAGAAGGTCAGCCGAGTGAGCACCTTGTCGATGTACTCGGCGGTCTGCTGTCCGGGCCGGATACCGGGGATGAAGGCACCGCTTTTCTTCAGGTTGTCGGAGGTCTCGCGGGAGTTGAAGACCAGCGCCGTATAGAAGAAGCAGAAAAACATGATCATGCCCGCATACAGCAGGATGTAGATCGGCTGACCGGGCGAGAGTTCCGCAGACAGCGTCTGCAGCCAGCCAAATCCCTGCGTGGTGCCAAACCAGCCGGCGATGGTGGCCGGAAACAGGATGATGCTGGAGGCAAAGATCGGCGGAATCACGCCCGACATGTTGATCTTGAACGGCAGGTGGCTGGACTGCCCGGCATACACCCGCCGGCCCTGCTGGCGGCGCGCGTAGTTGACGGTAATCCGCCGCTGGCCGCGCTCCATGAAGACCACGAAGGCCGTGACCGCGATCACCAGCATGACCAGGATGAGGGCGATGGCGGGATTCATCTCGCCGGTGTTCACCAGCTCCAGGGTGCCGCCGATGGCGGCCGGGAGACCGGAGATGATGCTGGCCAGGATGATCATCGAGATGCCGTTGCCCAGGCCGCGCTCGGTGATCTGCTCGCCCAGCCACATC
>JAHDYN010000122.1 GCA_023383735.1 Gammaproteobacteria bacterium
TGGCGATCGACGACTGCGCGCTGTTCTTCGACGAGCAGGCCATGCACTGCACCACGCTGCAGTTCAAGTCCCACGTCAATGCGGAGGACAATCCGCCGTCCATCTTCACCGTGCAGAAGATGCGCGCAACCGGACGTTAAGCGCGGCAACGACAGGGGCCCGTGATCATCCGGTCACGGGCCCTTTTTATTTGGAGCAGAAGCCATGCCCGACAGACACCTTCATGCCAACCCGGTTCGCGGCCGCTTCAATTCCTGGCTGCTGGCAAAGTACGAGGAAGACTTCCACGAGGAGATGGGCGCACGAAAGCAGCAGCATATCGGCGGACTCATCGGCACGGTGGTGGAGATCGGCGCCGGCAACGGCGTGAACTTCCGCTATTACCCGCCGGGCGTGCAGCTCATCGTCTATGAACCCAACCCCTACATGCATGAACGCCTGCATGAGGCGGCACGCCAGCACGGCCTGAACTGCGAACTCCGCGCGATGGGTGCGGGGCAACTCGACCTGCCGGACCAGTCAGTCGATGCCGTGGTTTGCACCCTGGTGCTGTGCACCGTCGAAGAGCCCACCCGGGTCCTCCGCGAAGTACACCGGGTGCTGAAGCCCGGCGGGCAATTCTATTTTCTCGAGCATGTCGCTGCGCCGGAGGGCAGCGGCCTGAGAACGGTGCAGAACGTTTTGATGCGGCCCTGGCGCTGGCTCTTCGAGGGTTGCCACACGAATCGCGAGACCGCCAGGCTGCTGGAGGGCGCGGGCTTCGCGCGCGTGGAGCTCGAACAGTTCAGGTCCCGGAAGATGCCGCCGGTGATCGTGCCGATGATCTCGGGCGTCGCCTGGCGCTGAGGAGACGCTGTCTTCTCAGGACAGCGCCCCCTCGATCAGTTCCACGATGCGCTGGGGCTGCGAATAGATCGTCACCCGCCCACCACGCACGAAACCACCGAGGGTCACGCCAAAGCGTTCGGCAATCTCGATGGCGAGCGAGGTCGGCGCGGACACTGCCGCAATGATCTCGAATCCGGCACGGATGGCCTTGGTGATCATCTCAAGGCTGAGACGGCTGGACAGCAGCACCCCGCAGCCGGCGAAGTCCACGCCCTTGAGCAGACACTTGCCGATCACCTTGTCGAGCGCATTGTGGCGACCGAGATCCTCGGCGACGGCGATGATCTGTGCATTGCGGTCGAAGACTGCCGCAGCGTGGGCGCCGCCGGTCTGGGTGAATACCGTCTGCAGCTTGCGCATCGCGGACATCAGCTCGTCGAACTGGGCGCTGCGCAGCCGGATCGTGTCGGGTACAGCCACCAGGCCCGCCACCAGGTCATCGACGGCCTCCCGGCCACCGCACACCCCGCAGGAACTGCTCATGGTGACATTCCGGCGACGCGGGTTGAGGCGCCCGGGATCGGCGAGCTGCACGCGGACGATGCCCGAGTCACTGCTGCAGACTTCCATCCGGCACAGGTCATCGAGGCCGCGGATGAGGCCTTCGGTGAACAGAAACCCGGCGGTGAGCGACAGCACTTCCGGATCGTCGGTCGCAGCCAGCACGCCGTGGCTGCTGCTGAAACCCAGCACCTCGTGCAACGAAGCCGTTGGCGTCCACATCAGGGTGAACCAGCCGATGCCTTCGACGTCGATGGTGAGCATGGCCTCCTCGACGACCTGGCAGTCCTCCCGCACCGGCGGCTGACCCGCGCCCGGCAGGAAATACGCGGGCACGCGCCGTACGCCGTGCGGGACGGGCGGAGCGGGCTTTGTTGTCATTGGATCGCCGGGGTGATCGGTGTCAGGGCCGGAAACTCATGATCGGCTCGAACACACCGGCCTTGAAGATCAGCAGACGGAAGGTGTAGTAGCCAGCCAGCGTACCGGCGGCAGCGATCATGGCCGCCAGCGGCACACTGCCGGCAAACCAGAGCAGCAAAATCGGCAGCAGCACGCCTGCCCCGCAGACCAGCGCAAAGAACCACTTCGCATACAGCGTGCGCGTGAGCAGCTCCGCCGATTTGCGCGCGCCGGGCGAACCATGCCGTGCCGCGTGCAGCAGGCTCAGCAGCACTGCAGCAAGGCACAGGTGCAGTAGCAGGGCCACCGGCACCAGGAACTGCGCGGACTCGGGCACCGATGCGAGCAGCAGCATCACGCCGCCAGTGGCTGCATAGATCAGGCTCGAAACCGGGATCAGGCCGCTGCTCCAGAGCGAAATCGCCGTGGAATGCGACATGGCAAAGCCCTGGTAGGTCATCACCACCAGCGCCGCAGCACCCGCCAGCAGCTTGAGCAGGCCGCCGAAGCCGGGCACAAAGCCCCAGACATTCAGCAGGTGCAGGCCGCCGAAGCCGATGAAGCAGACGATGCCGATCAGGCCGCGGCTGATCCAGGAGCGGTCCGGTCGCAGGATCGCCCGCCAGGACTTCGTCGGTACACCCATGTGCGAGAGGTGGAAGTAGGTTTTCAGCAGGCCGGTGATCAGCAGTCCGGCCAGCATGCCCTGTGCCGACTCGAGCAGCAGCGACACCAGAAACAGGCCGGCGCCCAGTTCGCCAAAAAAGAATGCGCTGGCCATGGGCGTGTCCCAGTAGCGCTGCAGGCGAAAGCCGAGCTTGAAGCTGTCACCGACGATGGGCAGATCATTTGCAGCCATGTTGTTTCCCCTCTGCTCCCGTCCTCAATCGATGTAGTACACCTTGGGCCGCGTATTCTTCTCCGGCAGCGGCGACTTGCCGCCGCGTTCGCGGATCAGTTTGCTCGGCTTGCTGTTCGGGTCGTCGAGGTCGCCGAAGATCCGCGCATCGGTCGGACAGGTCACCACGCAGGCCGGATCGAGGCCGGCATCGACGCGCCCGCTGCAGAAGTCGCACTTGGTGACCATGCCCGGCGTGTAGCGCGGGTAGCCCTGCTTCTCGAAGTCGGTGAGTTCACCGGTACCGAACAGGCCGTCCTTGAAGGCCTCGGCCTTCATCTCGCTGCGCTGGTCGTAGGGACAGGCAACGGCACATGAACCGCAGCCGATGCACTTTTCCGGATCGACCATGACGATGCCGTCCGGCCGCGTATAGGTGGCCCCGCTCGGACACACCTTCTCGCAGGGCGCATCCTCGCAGTGATTGCACAGCGTCGGGATGTACACGCGGTTGACGGCCGGGTACACGCCGTATTCCTCGCTGAGCGTGCGCGTGAAAAACACGCCATCGGGCAGGGAGTTTTCCTGCTTGCAGCCGATCACGCAGGCGTTGCAGCCGATGCAACGCTTGAGATCGAACACCATGCCATAGCGCGCCATCAGTGCTTCCTCCCCTTGCCCGGCTTCGCGATCTCGTCGACCAGGTCATAGACCGAGCCGCCCTTCTTGAGATGCTCCGGCCAGTCCGGCAGTTTGGTGATCTTTACCTTGCACACCGTTTCCGGCTGGCCGGTCACGCCATCGGTGTTCTTGAGGTCGTAGGGCAGCAGATCGTTGAAATGGCCACCGGCGTGCTTGATCCCCTTCGACTGTGTCTTGGCCCGCGACAGCGCATTGGATACGCCAAGGGCATCGGGATGCCAGCCTTCGGAGACGCCGATGCGGCCGAAGATCTTGCCGTAAGGCGACTCGACCTTGACGATATCCAGCGCCTTCAGGCCCTGCTTTTCCGCCGTCTTCGGATTCAGCATCAGCGCAATGTGCACCGGATCGCGATAGACGATGTCCTGGATCCACGGGTTGCTCAGGCTCTCGCCGAAGTTGATCTGGATATCCTTGAAGAACATGCCATAGAGGTCGTACTCGGGTGGCTCCTCGTGCACGGGATCGAGCCGCGCGGTCGGCAGGGGCTTGTAGTCCTCCCAGGCCCATTCATGCCGGAAGGGCACCTTGGCCGCTTCCATCCTGGCCTGCAGATCGTCGCGCACCGTCACCATGTCCTCGATGTAGAAGTGCAGACGCATGCCCTCCCACGGCCGGTACCACTTGTCGAGGCGCCGCTCGGTCACCGCATGGCCATGCTCGACATACCAGTCCAGGTCCTTGCCGTTCCAGAGCAGGCCCTTGCGGCGGGCGATCTCCTTGTCGGTGTACTTGATGCCCGGCTCGAGCTTCAGTTCGGGCTTCTGCACGAAGCCCAGCGCGAAGTTCAGCACTTCGTTGTAGCTGTCGAGCACACCGATCCGCTCGGCAAGCTCGGAGAAGATCTCCTCCTCGGTCTTCGTGTCGTGGAGCGGCTCCACGGCCGGCTGCCGCATGCACATGCCCTCGGTGTGCGGCGGCTCGATCATGGTCATGTTCCAGGACTCGAACACGTCGTGCGAGGGCAGGATCACGTCGGCCCACTGGGTTGTCTCGGTGGGAATGAGGTCCGACACCGCGATGAATTTCATGCTCTTCATGAACTCGAACCACTTCTCGCGTGGACCCTGCATGGCCCAGATCGGGTTCGAGTGGCAGATGATCATCGTGTCGGGACGAAACTCCACGCCGAACTTCTCCGGGTTGAGGAACACCTCCAGGTTCAGGTGCGGCGGGTGCACGCCGACCGGGAAGTAGTCCATCAAATGGAAGGTCTGCGGCGGATAGGAGAACGGCGGCACCGGGCCGAGCTGGTGCGGATGCGGCTTGATCATGCCGTTCTCGCCCGGCTCGATGTGGCTGTGATCGACCCACTGGTCGTCGAGCGTCACGCCGATGTGTCCGCCCGGGACATCGATGCAGCCGAGCAGGAAGTTGACCATCTTGAAGGCATGGTTGGTCTGGAAGCCGAGCTTGTGGCCCTGCGCACCGCGGTAGTAGTTGTAGGCCGCCGGCCGCAGCGGCATCACGCGGCCATCGATCTCGATCTTGGCATCGGTGGCGATGCCGGCCGCGTCGTACATCTCCTTGGCCAGCCGCCGCACGGTGGCTGGCGGGATGGTCGTGACCTTTTCCATCGCCTCCGGCGAGCAGTCTTCAAGGATGTCCTTGAAGCGCTGGAACGCCGGCTTGCAGGCCTTGCCCTCGACCGTGTATGCACCCTCCAGGGCGAACTCGCCGATGCCCGGATCGTCCCAGAGCTTCGCGCGGTTGTCGGCGGCATCCCAGACGTAGATCTTGCCTTCGGCGTTGCGGACAAAGTAGCCGTCCTCGCCGACCAGGTAGGGTGCGTTGGTGTCCTTGCGCAGCGACTTGTAGTCGCACCAGCCCTCGTTGACCATCACATGGCACATGCTCAGGGCAAATTGCCGGTCGGTGGCCGGGCGGATCGGCACCCATTCCTCGGACTTGGCTGCGGAAATCGAGAAGCGCGGCTCGACCGTCACGCAGCGCATGCCGCGCTTCACGCGTGCCTCGGCCACCCAGCTCGACTGGGCGGCCGCATGCAGATGCGAGGAGAACCCGTCGCCGGTGCCGTCGTTCAGCCAGAAATTGCAGTACTTGGCGTCGTTGGCTGCGGCAAACGCCGAATGGATGTAGCCGTTGATGGGATGGTAGGCGCCGCCGCACATGGTGCCGCCGGACTGGAAGAAGTTGAAATTGCCGAAAGCCAGTGGCCAGACCCAGATGTTCATCTTCTGGAAATCTTCCAGCGAGGGGATGATGCGTCGCGGATCGGTCTGCAGGCAGTCCTTGAGCTTGTCGGCCACCAGCGTCAGGGCCTCGTCCCAGCTGATCGGCACCCACTTCGGGTCGATGTTCTGACCCTTCTCCGGATTGCTGCGCTTCATGGGCTGGCGGAAGCGGTTGGGGTCGTAGTGGCGCATGATCGCCGAGTTGCCCTTCGGGCAGAGCTTGCCGCGGTTGGAGGGATTGGTGGGATCGCCCTCCACCTTGTTGATCACGCCGTCATCGGTGACATGGATGAGGTTGGTGCAGGAGTGCAGGCACATCTTGCAGGTCGAGCGTACCCAGCGACCGGGCTTGATGGAGTTGTGTACTGCGTCTGGTCTGGCGGCCATTGTGAACCCTCGTGCATCAACCGACGGTGGGCCAATCCGGCCAGCGGCCGGAGCATCATGCATGAGCCCGATCATAGCACCAGCTTCCCGACCGACTATCCCTGAGCCGCAGCACAGAGGCCCGTTTCCGCAATGCATCCGAAGGCGCCGCTTCTGCCAAGCCCGCTGCTCGAAGCGCCGAGCCAGCCAGGGCACGTTGGGCTACATTCCTTGAACCGTGGCCCCCCAGTCCGTGCTGTTTCTGGCTGCGTTCCGGCCCCATCTGGACGTTGAACATGCA
>JAHDYN010000123.1 GCA_023383735.1 Gammaproteobacteria bacterium
CCGGGCGCCATTTCGCCGTAGGCAGGGGCACCCTCCGGCAGGTAGCCGAGCAGGCGCTTGGCTTCGAGCGGCCGCGTGTCGATGCGAAAGCCGCCGATTTCCGCGTAACCGGCGCTGGCTGGCACAAAGCCAGCGAGCATGCGCATGGTGGTGGTCTTGCCGGCGCCGTTTGGCCCCAGAAAGCCCAGCACCTCGCCGGGGCTCACGCTGAAGGAAATGTCGTCAACCGCCCTGAGCGGCCCGTAATTCTTGCTGAGACCTTCTGCCCGAATCATCGCTCCGATCCTGATCGCTTGACCGCCGGGATCATCAGTACGTTCAGGACCGCAATGATAGCGACCACGGTGACAACTGAAAACGACAGGAAATAGTCGCCGCTGGTGGTGCGGATCTGTCCGGCTAGCAGCGTACCGGCCGCGCCCCCCATCGTGTCGATGAAGATGATCATGCCGAGGATCCGGCCCAGCGCCAGTTGCCCGAAGCTCTCGACGGCGACCAGCTGGATCAGCGTGAAGCTGCCGCCGAAGCCGAGGCCGAACACGATCGCAAAGAGTGTCAGCCGCGTCGGGTCATGGGTCAGGCCCGGTACGCCGCCCTCGAGGCTGAACAGCTGCAGGCAGCCGATCAGCAGCACGGTGCTGGCCACCAGCATCATGTTGCGTTTCGTGTAGCGGTCGCTGATCGCACCGAACAGGAATTTTCCGGCCACGCTGCAGGCGAGCAGCGTCGAGTAGAGGCGGGTGGCGTTCAGCGGTGCGAAACCGGCGTCCTGTTCCAGGTAGATCGTGAACTGGCTGGTGATGGCCTGGATCGAGAACCAGATGCTGGCCGAGCCGATGGCCAGGCACCAGAGCGTGCGCGAGCGCAGCGCCTCGGCGAAGGGCACGCCCTCGCGCAGTTGCGTGTCATCGATCGGGCCTGCAGGTGCGGCGGCGCCATCCGGGAACTGGCCGACGACGCGCGGCGATTCGCGCAGCACCAGGAAGCCCGGCAGCACGGCGAACAGCCAGAAGGCCGCGGCCAGCACCCCGAATCCCGTCCGCCAGCCCAGCGCCGGATCATTGACCAGCGGTGCGATGGAGACCGGCAGTATTGCGCCCGCCAGGCTGGAACCGGCCACCAGCAGGCCCACCACCGTGCCGCGCCGGCTGATGAACCAGTTCGACAGCAGCACGACGTTCGGCATCAGGCCGGAAAACACCAGGCCGACCGCGATGGCCGCATGCAGCACGTAGAGCTGCTGCAGGCTCTGCGCAAAGGGATAGGCGCTGAAGGTGAGCGCCAGCACGATCAGCCCGGTGCGGATCACGCGCACCACGCCCAGCCGGTCGATCAGTGCACCGACGAAGGGCGCGATGAAACCGGCGAGCGCAAAGCTGATGGCGGTCGTGCGGCTGACCTCGGCCGGTGTCGCGCCGAAGGTTTCCATGAAGCGCGGAAACAGGTTCTGCGGCACATACAGCGACAGGCCGTTGGTGAAGAAGAAAACGACCAGGCAGCAGCCGGCGATGTACCAGCCGTAGAAGCGCGGCGGCTGTTCAGGCCTCAAAGCAGTTCGCCATCGGTGTCGACGAGCTGTATCGAATCAAAGCCCAGCGCCTTGAGTCCGGGTTCGATCAGCTTGCGGTCACCGACCACGACGAAGACCATGTTCCCGGGCTGCAGGTAATCGCGGGCGGCCTGGTTGACCTGTGCTGGCGTGAGGCTGCGTACCGCGTCCGCATAGCTGGTCCAGTAGGTGTCCGGCAGGCCGAATTCCACCAGCTTGCTGATCGAGCCGAGCACCGCGGAACCGGTTTCCCACTGGCCCGGCAGCGACAGGGTATTGCTGCGCTTGACCAGTGCCACCTCCTCGGCAGTTGCCGGCCGGCTGGTGGCGAGTTCGGTGATCTCCTTGCGGATTTCGCCGAGCGACTCGGCCGTCTTGTCCGACTGCACGGCGGCGTAGGCGAGCAGGGGCCGCTGGCCGCGCGCGTCATAGGCGATGCTGTAGGCGCCGTAGGACCAGTGCTTGTCTTCGCGCAGGTTCATGTTGAGCCGCGCCGTGAACTGTCCGCCGAGCACATCGTTCATCGCTTCGATGGCGATATCGTCGGGGGTGGCACGCGGCGGGATCAGCTGTCCGGCGAAGATCACCGACTGCTCGGCGCCGGGCTTGTCCACCAGGTAGAGCACGCGGCCCGGTTTCAGGCTGACCTCGCTGATGCGCTTTGCCGGAATCTCTCCCGGCTGCCAGTTGCGGAACAGCTGCTCCAGTTTCGGCTTCAGCGTGGCCACCGAGACCGGACCGACGGCGATCAGCGTCGCGTGGTTGGGCCGGAACCAGGTTTCGTGGAAGCGGGCCAGGTCCTCCCGCCGCAGCGCCTTGAGGGTGGCCTCGGTGCCGGTGCCGGTCAGCGGCTGCGCGTAGGCGTGGCCGGTGCCGAACAGCAGCTTCGGCAGCACGCGCAGCGCCATCGAGGTCGGCTGCGTCTTTTCCTGGCTGAGTGCCGCGAGGTAGGTCTTGCGGACCCGCTCGAGTTCCTTGTCGGGAAACACCGGATTGAGAACGACGTCGGCAAAGATATCCAGCGAGGGGTCGAGCTTGTCGGCGAGCGCCGACAGGTTGACCGAGGAGGTATCGAGGCCCGAGCCGGTGCCCAGGTTCGCGCCGAGCAGGGCCAGCTGCTCGCTGATCTGCAGGGTATCGCGGGTCCTGGTGCCTTCATCGAGCATGGCCATGGCGAGATTCGCGGTGCCGGGCCGGGCAAACTGGTCCGCCGCAAAGCCCGCGTCCAGTACCAGCTTGATGCCGACCACCGGCACTTCCGGGCGCTCGACGACGATCAGCTGGAGCCCGTTGCTGAGCGTTGCCCGCTCGAAGGCCGGGAAGCTGACGGGTGTTTCGCCCACCGGCATCGGCATGCTGCTGCGGTCGGCGCCTACAGCGGCCGCCTTCAGCTGTTCTGCCGGCGTGACTTCGAGGATGAAGGGCGATTTCGTGACCCACTTGCGCGTCACGGCGCCGAGATCCGCCGCGGTGGCCGCCTGGCCATCCGCGAGCGCCTCTTTCCAGGCATCGGGCCGGCCACCGTAGACCATGCTCTCGGCCAGTACACCGGATTTCCCGGAGAAGCCGCCGACTTTCTCGATACCGCGCAGGAATCCGGCGCGCTGCTGGGTCTTGACCCGCTCGAGTTCCCTCGCGGTCGGGCCTTCGCGACGGAAACGCTCGAGTTCTTCTTCGATCGCGCTTTCGATCTTCGCCAGGCTGACACCGGGCTGTGCCGAGGCCTGCAGGTAGGTGATGCCGGCGATCTCAAGTGCCAGCGGGCCGAATTCCACATCGGAGGCGAGCTGATCCTTGTAGACCAGGCGCTGATAGAGCCGCGAGTTCTTGTCGCCCGCCAGCACTGCCGCGGCCAGTTCCATCTGGTGGGCATCGCGGGTGCCCCAGCGCGGGCCGGTCCAGGCCATGTAGAGCCGTGCCTGCGCGACGCGGTCCTGCATCTGCTGACGGCGCGGCGTGGCGTGTGCAGGGATCCACTCTTCCAGACGTGTGGCCGCAGGTCCCGGCGGGATATCGCCGAAATACTTCTCGGCCTTGGCAAAAGCCTCTTCGCTGGCGACATCGCCGGCAATCACGAGCACCGCGTTGTTCGGGCCGTACCAGGTCTCGAACCAGTGGCGCACGTCGTCGAGACTGGCGGCATTGAGGTCGTCCATCGAGCCGATCGCTTCCCAGGAGTAGGGGTGATCGGGCGGAAACAGCTGCTTGAGGATCAGTTCGAAGACCTTGCCATAGGGCTGGTTGTCGCCCTGGCGCTTTTCGTTCTGCACCACGCCGCGCTGCTCGTCGAGCTTGGCCTGCGTGATCGAGCCCTTGAAGTGGCCCATGCGGTCGGATTCCAGCCACAGTGCGGTATCGAGCGCGTTCTTCGGCACGGTCTGGAAGTAGTTGGTGCGATCGAAGAAAGTCGTGCCATTGAGGTCGGTGGTGCCGAGTTCCTGCAGTGTGTTGAGGTATTCGCCCTCGAGGTTTTCCGAGCCCTGGAACATCAGGTGCTCGAAGAGGTGCGCAAAACCGGTCCGGCCCGGCGCCTCGTTCTTGGAGCCGACGTGGTACCAGATGTTCACCGCAACGATCGGGGCCTTGTGGTCCTCATGAACCACCACCGTCAGGCCGTTGCCCAGTTGCCGGACACTGAAGGGGATGTCCACCGGCGTGACCGGTGCTGACCAGGCCAGCAGGGGACAGAGCAGCGCGGCGGCGAGAGATGTGCGGATGAGGTGCATGAGTTGGGGTCCCGGGTGAAGGGGCCGATTCTAACCGCGACGAATCGACAGCGAAAATGCCAGAATGCAGGAATGCAGCGACAGACTCCGCAGCGCAGCCTGTATCCGGCCCTCGAGCCCTGGGACTCGGGTTTTCTCCGCGTCTCGGACCTGCACGAGATCTATTATGAACAGTGCGGCAATCCGCAGGGCAAGCCGGCGGTATTCCTGCACGGCGGACCCGGTGGTGGCGGCGACACGACGCCACGCCGGTTCTTCGATCCGGCCCGCTACCGGATCATCCTGCTCGATCAGCGGGGTTGCGGGCGCAGTCGCCCGCATGCAGAACTTCGCGAGAACACCACCTGGGATCTGATCGCTGATATCGAAGCCTTGCGTGAGCGACTGGGTATTGAGCGCTGGCTGGTCTTCGGTGGTTCCTGGGGCAGCACGCTGGCACTCTTCTATGCAGAGAAGCATCCGGAGCGGGTCAGTGAACTCGTGCTGCGCGGGATCTTCCTGCTGCGGGACAAGGAAATCGCCTGGTTCTACCAGCATGGTGCCAGCGAGATCTTTCCGGATGCCTGGGAGCGGTACCTGAATTTCATTCCCCCGGCAGATCGCGGCGACCTGCTGCATGCCTACCATCGCCGCCTGACCGGCCCTGACCCGGCGCTGGCGCTTGAAGCGGCAAAGATCTGGTCGGTCTGGGAAGGCAGCACCAGTCATCTGCTGGATGCCGGTTCGACGGTTGAGCGCTTTGGTGCCGACCGGTTCGCACTGGCCTTCGCACGCATTGAGGCACACTATTTCGTCAACCAGGCGTTTGCAGAGCACCCCGACCAGATCCTGCGCGACATCGGCCGGATCCGGCATATCCCGGCCGTCATCGTCCAGGGTCGCTACGATGTCGTCTGCCCGATGACCAGCGCCTGGGATCTGCACAAGGCATGGCCCGAAGCCCGGCTGCAGATCGTGCCGGATGCCGGGCACTCGGCCTTCGAGCCGGGTATCGTGCATGAACTGATCACGGCAACCGACCGCTTTTGTGGCAACTGAAGGCCAGGCGACTGCATATTCAGGCGACTACATATATATGAATGACCAGACCCTGCTGATCACCAATGCGCTCATCTGCAACGAAGGCCGGGTGGTTCCTGGCGATGTGCTGGTTCGCCGCGGCCGCATCGAGAAGGTGGCACGCGAGATACCGGCGGGCCGCGTCGACCGGATCATCGATGCGGGCGGCAGGTACCTGCTGCCGGGCTTCATCGATGACCAGGTGCATTTCCGCGAACCCGGCCTCACCCACAAGGCCGATATCCGCACGGAGTCGGCCGCGGCAGTGGCCGGCGGCATCACCAGTTACATGGACATGCCGAACACCATCCCGAATGTCACCAGCCGCCCGGTGCTGATGGACAAGTACCGCCTGGCCCGGGGCAGGTCGCATGCCAACTACTCCTTCTATTTCGGTGCGGCAAACGACAACCTCGAAGATATTCGCGCCCTGCAGCCCGGCGACTGCTGTGCCGTGAAGATGTTCATGGGTTCCTCGACCGGCAACATGCTGGTCGACAATCCCGAGACCCTGGAGCGCATCTTCGCCGATTGTCCGACGCTGATCGCGACCCACTGCGAAGACACGCCGATGATCAAGGCCAACGAGGAGCTGTTCCGCCAGCAGTATGGCGAGGATGTGCCGTTTGCGATGCATCCGCAGATCCGTTCGCCGGAATCCGCGTACAAGTCGTCCGAGCTGGCCGTGAGTCTCGCCAGGCGTCATGACGCACGGCTGCATGTACTGCACCTGTCGACGGCACGCGAGCTGGAGCTGTTCGCGCCGGGCGCACTGAACGGCAAGCGGATCACGGCCGAAGTCTGCGTGCACATGCTGCATTTCGACGACAGTGCCTATGCCGAACGCGGCG
>JAHDYN010000124.1 GCA_023383735.1 Gammaproteobacteria bacterium
CGTCGTTCTTGATCATGTCGACGACATGCGGACGCCCTTCGCGAACCTTGTTCACCCGACGGCAGGCAACACCGGCCTTGGCAAGCGCCACCGCCGTGCCCCCGGTTGCCACCAGATCGAAACCGCGATCCAGCAACAGCTTGCCGAGCTTTACCACGGCAGCCTTGTCGCGGTCGCGCACCGACAGGAAAGCAGTACCCCGCTGTGGCAGCACCACGCCCGAGGCAATCTGCGCCTTGGCATAGGCTTCGGCAAAGGTACGACCGGTGCCCATCACCTCGCCGGTCGATTTCATCTCCGGACCGAGTATCGGATCGGCTTCGGGAAATTTCCCGAAGGGAAACACCGCTTCCTTCACGGAGTAGAAGTCGGGCACGATCTGCACGGTCGCACCCTGCTCCGCCAGCGAAACACCCAGCATGGTCTTTGCGGCGACCTTGGCCAGCGGCAAACCGATGGCCTTCGACACGAAGGGCACGGTGCGCGAGGCGCGCGGATTGACCTCCAGCAGGTAGACCAGCCCGTTCTGTATGGCGAACTGCGTATTCATCAGGCCGACCACGTCGAGCGCTTTGGCGAGCTTCGTGACCTGGTCGATGAGCTCTGCCTGTGTTTCGGCACTGAGCGTTGCCGGCGGCAACGAACAACCGGAGTCGCCGGAATGGATGCCGGCCTGCTCGATGTGCTCCATCACGCCGCCGATCAGAATGTCCTTTCCGTCGCTCACCAGGTCCACATCGACCTCGACGGCCTGGTCGAGAAAGCGGTCCAGCAAAACCGGGCTGTCGTTGGACACATTCACCGCATCCTTCATGTAGGCGCGCAGATCGTCCTCGTTGTGCACGATTTCCATCGCGCGGCCACCGAGGACAAAGGACGGCCGGATGACCAGCGGGAAGCCGACATCGGCGGCGCGGCGCACCGCTTCCTCCGGTGTCCGCGCCGTGCAGTTCGGCGGCTGCCGGAGGCCAAGCTGCTGCACGAGCTTCTGGAACAGCTCGCGATCTTCGGCGATATCGATGGAGGTCGGGCTGGTACCGACGATCGGCACACCCGCTTCCTCCAGACGACGGGCGAGCTTCAGCGGCGTCTGGCCCCCAAACTGCACGATCACGCCGACCGGCTTTTCCTTGTCGACGATTTCCATGACGTCTTCAAAGGTCAGCGGCTCGAAGTACAGGCGATCGGAGGTGTCGTAGTCCGTCGAGACCGTTTCCGGGTTGCAGTTGACCATGATCGCTTCATGGTCGATTTCCTTCATGGCAAATGCGGCATGCACGCAGCAGTAGTCGAACTCGATGCCCTGGCCAATGCGGTTGGGGCCGCCACCGAGAATGATGACCTTCTTGCGGTCGCTGGGCTCAGCCTCACACTCCTCTTCGTAAGTGGAGTACAGATAAGCCGTGCTGGTGGCGAATTCAGCGGCGCAGGTGTCCACGCGCTTGAAGACCGGCCGCACGCCGGCTTTCAGCCGTTGCTGGCGAACGAAGTCCTCCGGCATGTTCAACAGCTCGGCCAGCCGGCTGTCTGCAAAGCCCTTCCGCTTCAGGCTTCTGAGCGGCACCGGCTGCAGGACAGCCGCGCCGTCAGCGCGCACCGTCGCCTCAAGCCTGACCAGGTCTTCGATTTGCGCAAGAAACCAGGGATCGATGCCCGACAGGCCGGCAACCTCGTCACGGCTCATGCCGTGCCGGAAGGCATCGCCCACATACAGCAGCCGGTCGGCGCCCGGCATGCGCAACTCGAGCTTGAGGCGATCCATCTCTTCGCGGGACGGCTCGGCGGGCAGCTTCTCCACCAGGCCGTTGATGCCGGTCTCCAGCCCACGCAGCGCTTTTTGCAGTGACTCCTGGAAGGTCCGGCCCATGGCCATCACTTCGCCGACGGATTTCATCTGCGTGGTGAGACGGCTGTTGGCCCCGGGGAATTTCTCGAAGGTGAAGCGCGGAATCTTCGTCACCACGTAATCGATGGTCGGCTCGAAGGAAGCCGGTGTCGCACCGCCGGTGATGTCGTTCCGCAGTTCATCGAGCGTATAGCCCACCGCCAGCTTGGCAGCCACCTTCGCGATCGGGAAACCGGTCGCCTTGGAGGCCAGCGCCGACGAACGCGACACGCGCGGGTTCATCTCGATGACGATCATGCGACCGTCGCGCGGATTGACCGCAAATTGCACGTTCGATCCGCCGGTATCCACGCCGATGCGGCGCAGTACCGCAATCGACGCGTTGCGCATCAGCTGGTATTCCTTGTCGGTCAGGGTCTGGGCCGGTGCGACGGTTATCGAGTCACCGGTATGCACGCCCATGGCATCCACGTTCTCGATCGAGCAGACGATGATGCAGTTGTCGTTGCGGTCACGCACCACCTCCATCTCGAACTCTTTCCAGCCGATCACCGACTCCTCGAGCAGGATCTGCGTGGTCGGCGAGAGGTCCAGGCCGTGGGCGGCCATCGCCTCGAATTCCTCGCGGTTGTAGGCAATGCCGCTGCCGCTGCCGCCAAGCGTGAACGAGGGCCGGATGATGGTCGGGAAGCCGATGCGGGACTGCGCCTGGATGGCCTCCTCCAGGGTATGTGCGATCTCGGCATGGGCGACCGACAGCCCGATTTCGTTCATCGCCTGACGAAACAGCTCACGATCCTCTGCGGTATCGATCGCATCCCGCGAGGCGCCGATCATCTCCACTTTAAAGCGCGCCAGTACGCCGTGGCGTTCCAGATCAAGCGCGCAGTTGAGAGCCGTCTGGCCGCCCATGGTCGGCAGCAGTGCGTCAGGTCTTTCCTTCTCGATGATTCTCGCCACTGTCTGCCAGTTGACCGGCTCGATGTAGACGGCATCGGCCGTCTCCGGGTCGGTCATGATCGTGGCCGGATTCGAGTTGACGAGGATCACCCGATAACCTTCCTCGCGCAGCGCCTTGCAGGCCTGGACGCCGGAATAGTCGAATTCGCAGGCCTGGCCGATGACGATCGGGCCGGCGCCTATGATCAGAATGCTCTCGATGTCAGTGCGGCGTGGCATGGGTGCTCTGGTTCAGGATCAGGATCAGGGAAGGCATGGCCTGCTGGAAGATATTCGTCATCTACTTCCCGCCAGCGCCGGCCGCGGTCTGCTGCACGCGCTCGCGCATCATGCTGCTGAAGCGCGCAAACATGGAACGAATATCATGGGGCCCCGGACTGGCTTCCGGATGCCCCTGAAAACTGTAGGCAGGACAATCAGTTCGCTCAATTCCCTGAAGAGAATTATCAAACAGGGAGCGGTGCGTGGGCCGGAGGTTTTCCGGCAGGCTCGCTTCATCGACGGCAAAGCCGTGATTCTGACTGGTGATCATCACCCGACCGGTATCGATGTCGAGCACCGGGTGATTGGCGCCATGATGACCGAACTTCATCTTGATGGTCTTTGCGCCGCTGGCCAGCGCCAGCAACTGGTGACCGAGACAGATGCCGAATACCGGGGTACCGGTTGCCAGGATCTGGCGGATCGACTCGATCGCGTAGGTGCAGGGCTCCGGATCACCGGGGCCATTGGACAGGAACACGCCGTCCGGACGGCGGGCCAGCACTTCCTCGGCGGGCGTTTGCGCAGGAACCACTGTCACGCGACAGCCGTTGTCCACCAGCAGCCGGAGAATGCTGCGCTTGATGCCGAAGTCGTAGGCCACCACTTCGAAGGCACCGCTGCGCTTCGGCTTGATCGGCGCGGGACCCGGCCACGCCGCACTCAGGTTCCACTGGTAGTTGTCCTTGGTGCTGACGATCTTCGCCAGGTCCATGCCGGCCAGGCCTGGAAAGCGCCGTGCATGGTCGACGGCCGTACGCGGATCGACCTCGCCGGTCATGATGCAGCCCGACATCGCCCCCTTGTCGCGCAATATGCGGGTCAGCTTGCGGGTATCGATCTCGGCAATCGCCACGATACCGCCACGCCGCAAAAACTCCGGGAACGGCAGCTCGGCCCGCCAGCTGCTGGACACGGCGGGCAGGTCGCGGATCACGAGTCCGGCGGCAAAGATGCGCTCACTCTCGTGATCCTCGCTGTTGGTTCCGGTATTGCCGATGTGCGGATAGGTCAGCGTGACGATCTGACGGCAGTACGAGGGATCAGTGAGGATCTCCTGGTAACCGGTCATTGCCGTATTGAACACCACCTCGCCGATGGTGCGACCCGGTGCACCCACGGAGATGCCGTGGAACAGCGTGCCGTCGCGCAGGGCAAGCAGTGCGGCTTCCATCAACCCTGCACCTGAAATGACCGGAATGTTTCTGCTTTTGATGGGCGCATATACACGCAGCGGGAGACAGCCTGTCCGGGCCCTCCCGCTCTCTGCTGGTTTCGTTGGGGACCCGCGGCATTCTAAACGACAGGGGCTGGCGTGGACACCCCTTTTTGCCATCGAAGGAAGGCAGCTAAGGCGCGGAGAGCCCCAGCACATCCCGCATCGAGTAGAGGCCCGCCGGCCGCTCGGCAAGCCAGCCCGCCGCACGCAGCGCACCGCGCGCAAACAGCGCGCGATCGCTGGCCCTGTGCGTCAGCTCCAGCACCTCTTCGTCACTGGCCAGCATCACCGTGTGATCACCCACGATCGAGCCGGCACGCACCGACGCAAAGCCGATGGCCTGCGCCGGACGACCGGCAGTCAAGCCGCTGCGGTCATAGATGGCCACGTCGGCCAACTTCTGCGCGCGCGCTTCGGCGACGGCCTCCCCGAGCTGCAGCGCCGTGCCCGAGGGCGCATCCTTCTTGGCCCGGTGATGCGCCTCAAGGATCTCGACATCGAAATCAGGGCCCAGCAGCCGGGCCGCCTGATGCACCAGTTCGGTGAGCACGGTAATGCCGATGCTCATGTTCCGTGAATACAGCAGCGCTATGCGGCCGGCCGCAGACTTCAGTGCCGCGAGCTCGGCATCACCCAGCCCGGTGGTGCCGACCACCAGGCTGCAGCCGCGGGCTGCACAGGCCTGCGCATGCCGTGCCGTGGCTGCCGGCGCCGTGAAATCGATGGCGACGTCGCAGTCAGCAAGCGCCACATCGAGCTGGTCTGTCAGCGGGACCCCCAGCGCATCAAGCCCGGCCAGCAGCCCGGCATCACGACCGACGGTGGCATGGCCCGACTCGGTCAGCGCACCTGCCAGAACCGCCGTATCGCTGGCCGCAATCAGCCGGACCAGGGCGATACCCATGCGGCCGTTCGCGCCGAGGATTGCCATACGCTGCATACCGTTCACCACACCGGAAGTCAGGAGCCGACTTTAGCAAAGAAGCGCCGCACGCCATCAAGCCACGACTGGCTGCGCGGCCGGTGCCTGTCGCCACCGGCGATCAGCGCCTCGTTGAAACTCTCGAGGATTTTCTTCTGCGCAGCCGTGAGCTTGACCGGTGTTTCAACCTCCACCCGGCAATAGAGATCACCGGGGCCGCTGCCCCGCACGGGGCGCACGCCCTTGCCACGCAGCCGGAAAGCGCGCCCGGACTGTGTCTCCGGCGGAATCTTCAGCGCCACCTCACCACCAAGCGTGGGCACCTCCACCGTACCGCCAAGCACGGCGGTGGCATAGCTGATCGGGATCACGCAGGAGAGATCGGCGCCATCCCGCTGGAAGATCTCGTGCGGCTGTATGTGTATCTCGACATACAGATCGCCGGATGGGCCGCCGTTCTGCCCCGCCTCACCTTCGCCGGACAGGCGGATGCGGTCACCGTTGTCGACACCGGGCGGTACCTTGACCGCCAGCGTCTTGTTTTTCTGGTTGCGCCCGCGACCCTGGCAACTGCTGCAGGGCTGCTCGATCTGCTGACCGGAGCCGCGACAGGCCGGGCAGGTCTGCTGGATGGAGAAGTGGCCGCGCGTCATGCGTACCTGGCCGTTGCCTTCACAGGTGCGACAGGTCACCGGTTTGGTGCCCGGCTTCGCGCCGGAGCCCTCGCAGGTGTCACAGACCACCAGCGTCGGCAGTTGCAGATTGACGGTATCGCCGAAGACTGCCTGCTCCAGGGTCAGCGCGAGGTCATAACGCAGATCGGCACCGCGAAACACCGTGGAGCGTCCACGCCGGCCGCCACCACCGAAGATGTCGCCGAACACATCGCCGAAGATGTCGCCGAAGGCATCACCCGGATTGAAGCCGGGGCCACCGCGACCGCCCGCCTGGGCATCGAGTCCTGCGTGCCCGAACTG
>JAHDYN010000125.1:0-5880 GCA_023383735.1 Gammaproteobacteria bacterium
ATCAGCGTCATGTTGTCCGTCGCACGGAACGAGGTCTCGAGTTCGACACCGTGCACCTCTGACTGCCCGACGTTGCGGATCACCGTCGTACTCAGATAAGTGCCGCTGTTCTGCAGGATCTTCACGCCACTGAACAGGCCCTGGTTCTCCCAGTCGATATAGTAGAGCGCAAGGTTGGTGCTGAGCCTGCCGTCCAGCCAGCTGGCCTTGGCGCCCAGCTCGTAAGTCCACTGCTCCTCCTCCTTGACGATGGCGAGCGACTCGGGAAGACAGGGATTGACCGTCAGGGGCACCGAAGGCGTACAGCCATTCAGGCCGGCAAGCACTGCATTCGGGTCATTGCCGGCGCGGAAGAACTCCGAATTGAAATCACCGGGCTTGTTGCCCTTGGCCGTCAGGAAATACAGCGTCAGCTCGTCAGTCGGCTGCCAGCGCAGCGTGATGCGCGGCGTGAAGTTGCTGAAGTCCAGATCGACCTGTTCCGGCGAACAGACATCGGGATCGTCCGGGTCGCAGGTGCCGAGCGATCCGCCGTTCAGGGATTTCTCGTCCTTGGCATAGCGTGCCTCGAGCGCCAGCGTCCACTGCTCCGCCAGATCGATATCCAGGCTGCCAAACACCGCCTTGTTGGTGACATCGATAAAGGTCGAGGGCGTGAAATCGGCAGTGACCGGGCCACCGGCGACAAAAAAGTTGGTCAGGACCAGCGAGGGCCCAAGGTAGCTGCGCTGGCGATTCTCGCGATCCTGATCGTACCAGTAGGCGCCGAGGCTGTAGCGTACGGGCAGATCGCCGGGGGAATCGACGCGGAACTCCAGCGACTTGTCCTTGATGTCGCGCTGCAGATTGAAATGGAAAAGCCCCCACACTGCACGTGTCTGGGTATGGTCGAGATCAAAGAGCTGCTCGAAATCGTCCTTGTTCCAGGCGCCGCGGGTGGTCAGCGTATAACCGCTGATGTCCTGCACGTATTCCAGCAGCACGCGGTTCTGTTCGCGGTAGGTGCCCGGCTCCTGGCCGGGAATGGAGTAGTCCTCGGGATGCGGGTCGTCTTCGCTGGGCAATGTGTCGGCGAAACTGTAGGTAACCCCCTCGCGGATGTCGGGCAGGTTGATGCGGTTGATCCGCCCGTCGGCACTCCACTTGCCGCAGTAGTCACCGTTGGTCGTCGCGAACCACGGCTCACCCTCGGTACCTGCATAGGGCAGGTTGCAGTTCAGCTCGGTTACCAGCAGGTTGGAAAAGTGCGAATCGTCGCTCCTGGTGAAGCCGTACTTGAGACTGAGCTCGGCGTCATCGGTGGGACGCCATACCAGCTTGCCCAGCAGATCGGTGGTTTCCTCGGCACCCAGCCGGGTGTTGTCCGCCATCTGTGGTGAATCCTTGAGGAAGACGCGCACGGGAAAACGCGCATCGGAATCGTAATCGGCCTGCCCTGCCGCCCCCGCCTGCTGCGGATTTGCTGCCGGCTGCCCGGCCTTGAGATCATTTCGCCACTGACCGCCATACTCGGACCAGCTGCCGGATACCAGGTAGGAGAATGCGCTGTCGCCGATCGGGCCACTTGCCCAGCCGTTGACGGCGTGGTCATCGTGCGTGCCCGAGCGGCCGTTGATCTCGGCCTGAAAGGTATCGGTGGGCTTTTTGGTCACGTAGTTCACGGCACCGGCGAATGTCGCCCGGCCAAACTGCGCTGACTGCGGTCCGCGCAATACCTCGACCCGCTCGACCGCGCTCGTCACCGCCGTCGAAATGCTGCCCGATACGAACACGCCATCGATGAAGTAGGAGGCGTTGGGCTCGCCGCGACTCACCGGTGCACCCATGCCGCGAATCGTCGGCCGGTCGGTATCACGGCCGGTCTGCTGCAGGGTGCGGAATCCGACCGTGAAGTTGGCGATATCGTAGTCGCTGGTGAGGCCGCGTGACTGCAACTGTGCCGCATCAAGCGTCGCGATGGACAGCGGCACGTCCTGCAGGCTCTCTTCGCGCTTGCGTGCCGTCACGATGATCTCGGTGACACCGGAAATTGCCCCGGAATCCGCGTCCGGTTCGCCGGACTGGGCCAGCAACGGCGCAGCAGAGCCCGGACCAAGGATCAGCGCCAGAACGAAGGCACGGGCGCAGCCGGCGGCCCGCCCCTTTTGCTGAACAACCATCAAACTCCCCCACGCAGCCAACAGTGATGCCGGCCCACCCGCCGGCATTGGTCCGCCGGGATGCTACCCGAAAGCGCGGGCGACACAAAGCAGGAATTCGTCGCCAAGTATCAGCCCGACTGCTCCGCCGCTGCCGCACGAAATGGCGCCAGCGCTGCCCACAGCGCCAGGGCACCCAGCGGCACGCTGACGCAATTGACCAGGGCCATCGACGACCCGACTGCCAGCGGATCACCGAACACGGCGTCGGTAATCACACCCACCGCGGTCGGGCCGAGACCGGCAGTGACCAGGTTGAGCACCAGCATCCAGGTCGCGGAGATCTGCGCGCGCATCTGGTTGGGTGCGATCACCTGCAAGGCGGCCGGTGCCACCGCCATCGACAGGCTGGCCACGAAGACCAGCGGACAGAACAGTGCAACGGCCACAGCCGGTGTGCTGATCGTCGTGGCGAGCGCACAGAGCGGCACCAGCAGGATGGCAGCCAGCAAGCCCACCCGCAGCGTCCCGTCACGGTAACCGCGTTGCTGGAACATGTCGGCCAGCCAACCGCCGGCATAGACGCCGAGCGGCGACAGCACGACCAGAATGCTGCCCATGGTCAGCGCCGCCTGCGGCGGGCTGTATCCGAGCACACGCACGAAATAGGTGAAGCCCCAGGTAATCGTCGTGGTGATCGGCACTGCCAGCAACGCAAAGCCGATGAAGTGCATGACGAACACGCGCCAGCGTTGCACCGCATAGCGCACCACCGTGCCGAAAGGAATACCCGCGCCGTGCCCGGCCAGCGTGCCGCGCCGTGCCGGTTCACGTACCGTCAGCATCAGCAGGGCGATCAGCACGCCCGGCAGACCCACGGCAAACAGCACCATCTGCCAGGGCCGTACAGCGCCGATGAGCGGCAGGCTGATCGCGCCGGCCTGGCTGACAAGCTGTATCACCAGTCCGCCCACGAGAAACGACAGGCCCGCGCCGAAGAATGCGCCGGCCTGATAGACGCCGATCGCGCGGCCGAGCTTCTCACGCGGAAAATAGTCGGCGATCATCGAATAGGCAGCCGGCGAAAGCGCCGCCTCCCCCACGCCCACGCCCACGCGGGCCAGGAACAGCTCCCAGAAGTTGCGCGCCAGACCGCAGACTGCGGTCATCACGCTCCACAGGAACACACCCCAGCCGATGATCGCGCGACGGCTGTAGCGATCGGCAAGCCGGCCGATCGGCAAGCCGACCGCCGCATAGAACACGGCAAATGCGAGGCCCTGCAAGACACCAAGCTGCGTATCCGTGAGGCCGAGGTCCTGCTTGAGCGGCTCCACAAGCATCGCCAGGATGATGCGATCGATAAACGAGAAGATGAACGCAACGACAAGGATGGCGAGCGCGTACCAGGCAACGGCTGGCCGCGGCCAGGGCTCTGCCGCCGGTGACAGGCTCGGATCCTGTCCTGCTGCACCCATCAGGATGGCGGGATGTCGCCGAGGGAGATCGTCGACTGCTGCCAGGCCAGGTCCTCATCGAGGAAATCGCGCAGTGCCGCCACCACCCGCGCATACAGGGAGCCCGGCGCAAGCTGCTCCACCTGGGCTGCAAAGCGCGGCACCCAGCTCATCAGGTGCCGCTCGGCAAAGTCCAGCTGCGCGAGCTGGTAGGACAGCACGCCTTCGCCCTGTTCGGATTCCCTGAAGCACAGGTAATGCATGAATTCGAGTTCCAGCGACAGGTGATCCGGCTGCCAGGCGAACTTCTCGTCGAGGACATAACCGAAGTAGTCATAAAACCGCACCACGTCCTCACGCGTGCCGGCCCGCTGCCCGGTCTGCAGATCCTCGCGAATCGGCACCGGCGGCCCATCACTGCCGACCTCGAACAAGCCGCTGTATTCAGCCTGCAGCTGCGCCAGTTCCGCCGAGCCGACTTCGGCAAGCAGGGCGTCCAGCGTCTCGCCGAGACCAACGCGCGCCAGAAGTCCCGCACGCACATCGACCTCGTGCGGCGAAGCCATCAACTCGGAGAATGCGGCGTAACACAGGCAGCGAAATGCAGCCGACTCCGCCGTGTCCCGGTTCACCACGGAGCGCGATACGCCAGGGGCATTGCCGGCTGTTGCCACGCCGCCCATCAGCCTTGTCGCAAACCAGCGGCAGTTTGCCTGTATCTGTTCATGCGCCATCCATGCTTCATGGCGCAAAGACCGCGCCTGGAAGTGTGGCAACATACCGGGACAGCAGCGCGGCAACAAGCCGTTACACCACCAGGACCGACCCGTGATCAGCTACCAGGAAGCGCTCGGCATCATCCTCGCCGAGTCCGCCGTGCGGGGCCGGCGCAGCGTTCCATTGCATGCGGCGGCCGGCCACATCAGCGCCGAAGCACTGCATGCCCGCCTCGATGTGCCGGCCTTTGCCAATGCCGCCATGGATGGCTACGCCGTGGCCGCCGCGGACACCGCGAAGGCCAGCGAGCAACAGCCGCTGATCCTGCCCGTTGCAGGAAGCGTCGCAGCAGGTCTTGCGCCGTTCCGCGCGACGGCCGGCAGTACCTGGGAAATCATGACCGGCGCACCGGTGCCGGCCGGTCTCGATGCCGTGGTGCCGGTCGAGCGTATTGCCGAACACGTGCCGGGTGGACCGGCCCCGACCACGATTCGCCTGCTGCAACCGGCGCAGCCCGGCCAGAACGTGCGGCAGATGAGCGAAGACTTCCGGCGCGGCGACCTGGTCGTCAAGGCCGGCACCCGCCTCGCACCCCACCACCTGATGGGGCTTGCTGCCTGCGGCCTGGATGAAGTGAGCGTCTGCGAGACGCCGCGCGTGGCGATCCTGACCACCGGCAGCGAGCTGGCGAGCAGTGGCAGCACACTGCGGCACGGGCAGATCCGGGATGCCAACGGTCCCTATCTGCACGCCCTGCTCGCCCACCTGGGCATCGCCGGCGGTACGCACGGTACGGCAGCAGATACCGTGACTGCGCTGCGCGATGAGCTGGCGCAACTGGCCGATGGCTGCGAGCTGCTCCTCACCACCGGCGGCGTCTCGGCGGGCCGCCTTGACCTGGTACCGGATGTGGTGCGTGCGCTCGGCGGCGAAATCCTGTTTCACAAGGTCGCCATCCGGCCCGGCAAACCGATCCTCTATGCGCGTCTGCCCGGCGGCAAGCACCTGTTTGGTCTGCCCGGCAATCCGCTGGCGGTTGCGGTCGGCATGCGATTCTTCGTCATGCCGGCGCTGCGCGCGCTGCAGGGCATGGCGCAGGAGGTCTTCACGCCGGCGATCTGCGACGAAGCGGTGCGCAGCCGCGGCAAGCTGCGCTTCTTTGCCAAGGCCCATCGCACGGTGGATCCGGAGGCCCGCAGCCGGGTACAGATCCTGCCGGGGCAGGAGTCGTTCCGGATCGGCTCCTTGCTCAAAGCCAACTGCTGGGCCGTGATCCCCGAAGGCAACGAGCTGCTGCCGGCAGGCAGCACGGTACTCACGGCGCCGCTTTATCCGGACGATGCGCCGTAACCGGGCTATCGAGGTTCGGGGACAGGTGGCAGCCCGACGGACTGCAGGACGAAGTCGGCAATCAGACTGACATCGCTGCGGGCGAGTACCCGACAGCTCTCGTCGGGCAGCGGCACATCGGACACGATCGCCAGGATGGCTGCATCGTTCGCGGCCAGCGGAGCGGCTGGCGCCTCGCTGCGACGGATCTCGATACGCGGATGGCTGCCGTGCTTCCA
>JAHDYN010000125.1:5890-6172 GCA_023383735.1 Gammaproteobacteria bacterium
GCCTTCGACGAGCACCAGATCCAGCGGCCCCATATGGGCCAGCAATTCATCGAGGGTGGCCGGCGGCGCATCGGCCAGTTCACGGATGTGCGCCCAGCGGGATGCCGACGCGACGATCACTTCGGCCGCGCCGGCTTCCCGATGCAGGTAGCTGTCCTTGCCGGGGTGGTCGATATCGAAGCTGTGGTGGGCGTGCTTGACGGTGCCCACCCGCCAGCCACGGCGGGTGAGCTCACGCACCAGATCGACGATCAGCGAGGTCTTGCCGGAATTCTTGTATCC
>JAHDYN010000126.1 GCA_023383735.1 Gammaproteobacteria bacterium
AGCGCAGCAGGTGCTGTTCACGGTTGCTGACAAACAGGATCGCCTCGCCCTTGCGGCCGGCACGGCCAGTGCGGCCGATGCGGTGGATATAGGCCTCGGTGTCGTGGGGGATATCGAAATTGACCACGTGGCTGATGCGATCCACGTCGAGGCCGCGGGCGGCGACGTCGGTGGCCACCAGGATGTCCAGGTCGCCGCTCTTGAGCCGCCCGATGGTGCGCTCGCGCTGGGCCTGCGCCATGTCGCCGTTCAGCGCCGCTGCGGCAAAACCGCGTGCTTCGAGCCGCTGCGCCAGTTCGTCGGTGGCGATCTTGGTGCGCGCAAAGATGATCATGCCGTCGAAGGGCTCGACTTCGAGAATGCGCGTGAGGGCATCGAGCTTCTGCATGCCACTCACCATCCAGTAGCGCTGGCGGGTGTTGGCCGCCGTCGAGGTCTTGTTCTTGATGGTGATCTCGACGGGATCCGACAGATGCTTTTTGGCGATACGGCGGATCTCGGCAGGCATGGTGGCCGAGAACAGGGCGATCTGCCGGCCGGCCGGCGACTTGGTGAGCACGGCCTCCACATCATCGATGAAGCCCATGCGCAGCATCTCGTCGCCCTCGTCGAGGACGAGGCAGCTGAGATTGCCGAGATCCAGCGTGCCGCGGTTAAGGTGATCGATCACCCGTCCCGGCGTGCCGACCACCACGTGCACACCACGCCGCAGGCCGCCGAGCTGCGGGCCATAGGCCTGGCCACCGTAGATCGGCAGCACGTGAAAGCCCGGCAGATGGCGTGCATAGCGGTGGAAGGCTTCGGCAACCTGTATCGCCAGCTCGCGGGTAGGCGTCAGCACCAGTGCCTGGGGACCGTAACGCCGGAGGTCGAGCCGGGCGAGGATCGGAATGGCAAAGGCGGCAGTCTTGCCCGTGCCGGTTTGTGCCTGGCCGACCATGTCGCGGCCGGCAAGCAGGGGCGGAATCGTTGCCGCCTGGATCGGCGAAGGCGTTTCGTAGCCCACATCGGCCAGCGCGCGCAGCAGCGGCTCGGGGAGACCGAGTTCAAGGAAAGTGCCGGGATCAGCCGGCGGAGCAGGGGGCGAAACGGGCATTGGCGGCCTCAACAGGGCGGGTTCCCGGTAGGCCGGGGCTGCGAATTGTGCCACGGCAGGCCGCGGATTTCCGCTCTGGCCCTTTCGGGCACGCATCAACATGGGGATACTGAGTCCAGGATTTTCACGGGGCTCGAGATGTATTCGCTGTTTGTCCTGTTGCTGGCCGTCGTCAGCCTGGCCCTCACACTCCGGGCCTTTCTGCAGTGGCAGCTGACGCGCTCGGCGATGATCCTGTTCGTGCTGCTGCCGCTGGCGGCCTTGTCGGTGGAGTTGCTGATCAGCGGTCTTGCGCGGTGGCTCGCGGCAGACCGCTCCGTCAGCGGGCTCCTTGCCATGCCCTTGCTGGTCACGCAGATCACCGTGCCGCTGTCGCTGTTCGCCCTGGCCACGCTGTGCCGTCGCGTCGGTTTTGCCTGGGCGAAGATCGACTGGGGGCACGGTGCGCTGTGCATTCTGGCCGTGCTGCTGCTGATTTACCGCTTGCCGGCCGCGCTGAAGACCAGCGGGGCGCAGTCCGCTCCGATCTCCGGCGTGGACTGGCTGGTGTTTGCGATGTACCTGGCCTGCGGATTCGGGCTGTGGCACCGGCAGCGCTGGCCCTGGCTGCTGGCCGGCATGGTGCCGGGCATGTTGCTGCTCCTGCCGTTGCCTGTCGGTGGGCCGCTTGCAGCCTGGCTGGGCAGGCTGCTGATGCTTGCGGCAATGACCGTGACGATGATGTACTTCACGCGGTTGTTTCCGGTGGTGCGGAAGGCGTCGCCAGTCGAACCCGGTGACGGGAGCGAGTAGATTGGCCGGCAGGTCTCGCCCGGGAGTCAGTGCCATGTATCTGCGCAGCCTGTTACTGGTCATGTCCCTGTCCCTGTCCGTGCTGGCCTGCGCGCCGGGCAGGCCGGTCCTCAATCCGGAACGCTCTGCGGAGCTGGCCGGGTCGGCGCGCGAGGCTGCCACCCAGCCGGGACCGCCGCTGATGTCCGAGGCGGCAGTAAAGCCGCCCGGCAGCCGGCAGCCGGCGGCTGATCTGGCCGAACTGGCGGTGCTCTCGGCGCTGGCCAATGCCGACCGGCCGGCAGCAGACCGCGCGCGGGATGCCGCACGCCAGAGCGCCGCGGTGCTGCGCTTCTTCGGTGTGACGCCCGGCATGACGGTGCTCGACCTGTATTCCGGCGGCGGGTACTACACCGAGATCCTGTCGCGGCTGGTCGGGCCCAAGGGCCGTGTCGTGGCGCACAACAACACGCCGTATCTGCAGTTCGCCAAGGACGAGCTTGCGACCCGCTACACGGGTGGCCGCCTGCCCAATGTCGAGCAGCTGCTTGCCGAGAACAATGCGCTCAGCCTGCCGGCCGCCACCTTCGACGTCGTGCTGATGACCGATGTCTACCACGATGTCTACCTGGTCGATGAGAAGAACGGCTGGTCGCGCATCGACGCGCCGAAGATGCTGGCGACGATCCATGCCAGCATGCGACCGGGTGCCGTGCTGGGCGTGGTGGACCATGTGGCTGCCCCCGGGACCTCACTGGAACAGGCAGCGGCCCTGCATCGCATCGATCCGGACCGGCTCAAGCGGGATCTGCAGGCGGCCGGCTTCGTGCTCGATGGCGAGAGCGATGTGCTGCGCAATCCGGCTGATGACGGCAGTCGGCCGGTATTCGACCCGGCCGTGCGCGGTCGTACCAACCAGGTGGTGCTCCGCTTCCGCCGGCCCCGGTAAATCGCCATCGGGGTGCTATCCTTCGCGCCCTTATGGCCGCCCCCGACAAAGCAATCGACCACTCGTCTGCCCTCGCACGGGAGGTCGGACGCCGCCGTACCTTTGCGATCATTTCGCACCCGGATGCCGGCAAGACCACGCTGACCGAGAAGTTGCTGCTGTTCGGCGGTGCGATCCAGCTTGCCGGCACGGTAAAGGCACGGCGCAGTTCGCGTCATGCCACCTCCGACTGGATGGAGGTGGAAAAACAGCGCGGAATCTCCGTCACCAGTTCGGTGATGCAGTTCGAATACGCGGGCAATACCATCAACCTGCTGGATACGCCGGGTCACGAGGATTTTTCCGAAGACACCTATCGCGTGCTGACGGCAGTCGATGCCGCGGTGATGGTCATCGATGCGGCCAAGGGCGTCGAGGCGCAGACCATCAAGCTGCTGGAGGTCTGCCGCCTGCGCAATACGCCGATCATCACCTTCGTCAACAAGATGGACCGCGAAGTGCGCGCGCCGCTTGCGCTGCTGGAGGAGATCGAGGCGGCGCTGAAGATCGAGTGTGCGCCGATCAGCTGGCCGATCGGCATGGGCAAGTCTTTCCGCGGCGTTTATCACCTGGGTCAGGACCGGCTGTTGCGCTTCACGGCCGGCGGCGAGAAGCGCACGGATGTCGAGCTGATCGAGGGTCTGGACAACCCGAAGCTCGATGCGCTGTTTCCGGATGAAGTGGCCAGCCTGCGTGCCGATGTGGCCCTGATCCGCGATGCAAGTGTGCCCTTCGATCCGGACGAGTTCCTGGCCGGGCGGCAGTCACCGGTGTTCTTCGGTTCCGGCATCAACAACTTCGGCGTGCGTGAGGTGCTGCAGGCGCTGGTCGACTGGGCGCCGCCGCCGCAGCCGCGTGACGGCGGCACGCGGCTGGTGCAGCCAGCCGAGGAGCCCTTCAGCGGTTTCGTTTTCAAGATCCAGGCCAACATGGATCCGAAGCATCGCGACCGCATCGCCTTCTTCCGTATCTGCTCCGGTCGTTACACGCCGGGCATGAAGGCCCGCCACCTGCGCTCGGGCCGCGACATGAAGCTCGGCAACGCGCTGACCTTCATGGCCAACGAGCGGGTGACCAGCGAGGGTGCGGTGGCCGGCGACATCATCGGCATCTACAACCACGGACAGCTGCAGATCGGCGATACGCTGTCGGCCGGCGAGGCGCTGGCCTACACGGGTATCCCGTACTTTGCGCCCGAGTTGTTCCGCTCCGCCCGTTCCAAAGATCCCATGAAAAGCAAGCAGTTGCAGAAGGGTTTGCAGCAGCTGGGTGAAGAGGGCGCCATCCAGGTTTTCAGCGCCCGCCAGGGTGCGCAGATGCTGCTCGGGGCGGTCGGCCGCCTGCAGTTCGAGATCGTCGCGCACCGGCTGTCGGCCGAATACAACGTCGATGCGCTCTACGAGCCGGTGGACATCCATACCGCACGCTGGCTGACCTTTCCCGATGAGGCGACGCGCAAGAAGTTCGAGAAGGAGGAGCTGTTCTCGCTGGCCCGCGACGTGGACGACAACCCGGTCTTTCTCGCCGCCAACAAGTACAACCTGAAGCTGACCATCGAGCGCTGGCCCACCGTCGGCTTCCATGCCACGCGCGAACACGGCCAGCGGCTGTAGCATGGTTTCCGGCCTGCCCGCATCACCGGCATGACAACCCGCCACGACAACAGCCTGAACAGGGCCTGCGACTGCCGTACGCTCGATCCGGACCGGCTGCGCGCACAGCTTGAATCCGAAGAGTCGCTGGCCGGCCTCGCCGCCGAGATCACGCGTAGCCGTCCGCACCTGTTTTCCGCGACAGCGGTGTTCATCAGCCGACAGCAGCTGGAGCGCATGACGGCGATCATCGCTGCGGTCGAGAGCGTGGTGCGGGTGCCTGCCTACCGGGCAGCAGTGCTGGCGCGCGCGCCGGAAATGGCGCGCACGGATCCCGGTCCGCGCAGCGTGTTCATGGGCTTCGATTTCCATCTGCTTCCGCACGGTCCGCAGCTCATCGAGATCAATACCAATGCCGGTGGCCCGCTGCTCAACGTGGCGCTGGCCCGTGCGCAGCAGGTCTGCTGCGCCGAAGTCGGCAGCATGCTGTGTTCACCCACCGAGCTGGAGCAGATCGACGCCGGGTTTGTCGATGCGTTCCGCCGCGACTGGACACTGCAGCGCGGAGATGTGCCGCTGTCGCGGATTGCCATCGTCGATGACGATCCGCTGAACCAGTACCTTTACCCCGAGTTCCAGCTGTTCAGACGGCTGTTCCGCAGCCATGGCATCGATGCAGTGATCGCCGACGCCGCGGCACTCGAATGGCGCGAGGGCCGCCTGTGGCATGCCGGTCAGCCCATCGATCTGGTCTACAACCGGCTGGTCGATTTCTATCTCGAGGCGCCATCGCACGCCGCGTTGCGCGAGGCCTATGTGGCCGGTGGCGTCGTGTTGACGCCGCACCCCCATGCGCACGCGCTGTATGCCGACAAGCGCAATCTCGTCCTGTTGAGTGCTCCCGGGACGCTCGAGCAACTGGGCGTTGCGCCCTCACTCCGTGCCGAGCTCCGCTCCGGCATTCCGCCCACGGTCAGCGTGAGCCCGGAGCGCAGCGAAGAGCTGTGGGGCCGGCGCCGCCAGCTGTTTTTCAAGCCCGCACGCGGCTATGGCAGCAAGGCCGCCTACCGGGGCGACAAGCTCACCCGGCGCGTCTGGGAGGAAATCCTCGCGGCGGACTATGTGGCGCAGGAGATCGCGCCGGCCAGCGAGCGCCTCGTGCGGCTGGACGATGCCCGCACCGATCTCAAGTTCGATATCCGCGCCTTTGTCTACGACGGCGGCATCCAGCTGCTGGCGGCACGGTTGTATGCCGGCCAGACCACCAATTTCCGCACGCCAGGTGGCGGCTTTGCCCCGGTGTTCATCGCACCCTAGGCAGTGCGGGGCCGCCGCGAGGGCGGCGGCTCAGCGCGAGGCGCGGTTGCGGAGCAGCGGTACCGCTTCGAGTGCCCAGTTGCCGGTGACGCGCCGGGCCGGGCTCGGAATGGCAAAGCCCGTGTCCTTGCCGTTGCGCCGGCTGAACTCGTCCCAGTCGATCCGCCAGCCCCGTTCGTCGAACTTCGCCAGCCATTCGCGGTAGCTGACCACGGCCTTGTCGGAGGGCGTGAGCACTTCCCGGATGTTGCTGGTGGGTGTGCGCGGCGGATACACATCGACCAGGATCTCGATGTCCTGCTTGGCGATGACCTTGTTGCGGGCGTGGATCGGGCCATCGTGCTCGGCGCCGAGCATGAAGTTGCGCATGTTCAGGAAGAAGATCCGCGTCCTGGCCTGGTCGACCG
>JAHDYN010000127.1 GCA_023383735.1 Gammaproteobacteria bacterium
GACCGCATCGCCGATAGCCCGGAGTGTGTCCCGGTACCCAGTGAGCATCGGCGGATTCTTGACGAGCGACTTGCTGAGTTCCGTGCCAATCCCCAGGCCGGCCGGCCATGGACTGAAGTTCGCGAACAGTTATTGGCAAGAATCCGGCGGTCTTGAGTCGGCTGCATATTCAGCCGCGCGCCGAGGCTGAAGCCGGGCAAGCTGCGGCATGGTATGAAGCGCAGCAACCGGGGCTTGGAATCGAATTCCTTCTTGAGCTGGACGCGGCCATTGAACGGGCTGTGGAAACGCCTTTGATCTATGCGCCGGTGTTCCGGGAAACCCGGCGTGTCCTGTTGCGTCGTTTCCCGTCCGCCGTCTATTTCGTGTGCACCACAAGCAGTCTTGATGTGTTGGCGGTGTTGCATCAGCACCGTGCCGCATCTCACCTGCCGGGCGATTTTCGTGGCAGCTGATCAGGTGATTTGTGAAACACGCTGGCGCAGATATCTGGCATGTTCCCGAAGCAGAGATGATGGATATCTGACGGGTATGTGGGAAGGGAACCCTACTTCTCCTCCAGCACCGAGACAAAATCCTTTCTTCGCTCCTCGCGCGCCTCGTCATCGTCATCCAGATACCAGACTGCGTCATGGGTGTCGTCGGCCCATGGCCTGTCCGTTATCAGGTAGCCAAGCGCATTGGTAAAAAAGATACCGGGAGAGGCGTACCAGCTGTCGTCACGATTGAATCCATCTTCATCAATGTCTGCGCCTTCAGATACGGTCCACACATGCTCGACGGGTAACGATCTGACTTCATCGTAGAAGTACAGATCGCCGTTGGGCTTAGCATGCGCACCCCAGTGTGCAACGAAATCCTGCTCAGAAATGTAGTCGTATCCATTGATGTTCATGGTAAGCCCTCATATACGCGCCTTCCATGCAGTTCCTGTGGCGAGTCACGGTGACAGCCTCAGGTCCGATCTGGTTCGAAGATAAATGGTAACCTGGTGGCGTCCAGAGCACCCCAGGTCACATGACTGTTACACAATTCCCTTACCGCCTGCCCCGTGCTTGGTACTCGGCCTCTTTCGAGGAGTTTCTGGCCAGTGCAACCAGCACGGTTTTGGGTCAGCTGACTCATAACAGTAATGTCGCAGTTGACCTGACCCAAAAGGACGCATGGGAAGGGCAGATCGGCATTCTCAAGACATGTCTCAAGGACAGGTCCGGATTCCTGCTGCTGGAGTTCAATATTCCGCGTATGGGCCTGCGGGCAGACGCAGTGCTGTTAATCAGCGGCTGTGTCGTCATCCTGGAATTCAAGGTTGGTGAGAAGAGCACGCACCCGGGTGATCTCAATCAGGTTTGGGAATATGCACTGGACACCAAGAACTTTCACGAACCGAGCCACGACCTGCCTATCATCCCTGTCCTCGTACCTACAGCACTTGGGTCAGACAGACTTTCTCCGCGAAAACTGAGTGCGGATCAGGTTTGCGAGCCATTCGCAACAAGCCCTGACATGTTGCCGCAGTTGCTGGATGAGCTTGCGCAGCAGTTCCCGGGCCACATCAACGATTCAGAGTGGATCGGCGGCCGGTACAAGCCGACACCGACGATCATTGAGGCTGCACGACACCTCTATGCCAATCACAGGGTTGCTGAAATCGTCCATACGGAGGCCGATGAAAAGAGTCTTTCAGACACCGCGCGCCGTGTGGAAGAGTTGATTCAACATGCCCGGGAACATGATGAAAAGATCATCTGTTTTGTCACTGGCGTCCCGGGTGCCGGGAAAACCCTGGTTGGCCTGAATATCGCGACTTCCCACCGGGAAAACAACGACACCCACGCCGTCTATCTGTCCGGAAACGGCCCACTGGTCACCGTCCTGCGGGAAGCCCTGACACGGGACGATGTGACACGACGCAAACTGCGTGGTGAGCGAATCAGCAAGGCCGAAGCAGGGAAGCCCATCAAGGCATTCATCCAGAACGTACATCACTTCCGGGATGAAGGGCTTCGGGACGGGGATAAGCCCCCAGTCGACCGCATCGTGATATTTGACGAGGCCCAGCGCGCGTGGAATCGAGAAAAGACTTCCCGATTCATGCAGCAACGAAAAGGTATTCCCGGGTTTAGCTCGTCGGAGCCAGAGTTTCTGCTTGAGTACATGAATCGGCATAGCGGCTGGGCAGTCGTTGTCTGCCTCGTCGGCGGTGGGCAGGAAATACATACGGGTGAAGCCGGAATTGGTGCGTGGGTCGACGCTAGTGTGGATCGTTTCCCAAATTGGACCTTATGTGCTTCCAGAAAGCTGACCGATGCTGAATACGGCGCCGGTGCACCGCTTGTCAGGGCAGCAGAACATACACGTACCCGGTTCTTCGATGACCTGCACCTGACGACATCCATCCGGTCTTTCAGGGCAGAAAATGTTTCCGCCTTCGTAAAGGCCCTGCTGGATTGTGATGAGGTTGCGGCACGGAATTATCTGGACAGCCTCAGGAAAAAGTATCCCATTGTCATTACGCGGGACCTCAATGTCGCAAAGCATTGGGTTAGGTCACAGGCGCGAGGTGTGGAAAGGTACGGCCTGTTGACCTCCTCGAAGGCCATGCGTCTCAAACCGCATGCGATAGACGTCCGGGTAGAAGCAGATCCAGTAAATTATTTTCTGGGAGAACCGAGCGACGTCCGATCGAGCTACTACCTCGAGGATTGCGCGACGGAATTCCAGGTGCAGGGGTTGGAACTGGACTGGACGCTTGTTACCTGGGATGCCGACCTCCGACGCTCACAGGGAGCCTGGAGCTACCACGATTTCCGGGGAAACAAGTGGCAGACAATCCGTAGCCAGGAGAACCAGCGGAACCTGAAGAATGCCTATCGTGTTCTGCTTACGAGGGCGCGACAGGGACTGGCAATATTTGTACCGCCCGGCAGTCATGATGACCCAACCCGTCCGCCGGCAATATACGATGCCACCTTCCAGTATCTTCGGGACCTCGGATTGCAAACCCTGGCGTCTTACTAAAGGAAGCTCCCCATGCGCTACCTCACAATCACCCTCGCCGCCCTCGCCATCACCGCCTGCAGCGAACCCGCAGAGCCGCCCGAGCCGCAGGCTTACGATCCCGAATCCGATGTGATTGGCGCGCCCCTGCACGAGGCGCTCGACAAGGCGTCCGGCGTCGAGGACCTCAACGCCGGGCGCAAGAACGAACTGGATGAGGCGATGGACGCCGCCGCGGAGGCGGCCGGCCTCACCGAGCGATCAGGCTTACCAGGGAATGACGCGGCCGTCCTTGTAGTCGAGGAACTGGCCGTTCTGTGCCGTGCTCAGGCCATCGATGACCTTGAGCATGCCGGCAACGCTCTCGGGCGGCTCGATGGCACCGGGCTGGCGGATCTTCGAGCCATAGCCGAATTCACCCGGCGCCGGCTCGGTATTCACGGAGCCCGGTGAGAGAGCAATCGTTGTGACGCCCTTGCCCCTGGTCTCATAGCTGAAGGAATACACGAGCATGTTCAATGCGGCCTTGCTGGCCCGGTACTCGAACATGATCGGCCCCTTCGGACCCTCGGCGAAAGACCCGCCCTTGCTGGAGATGAAGACGATCTTCTTCTGCTGCGAGGCGATCACATGGGGCAGGAAGGTGCTCGCCACCTTGATGGCACCCAGGGCATTGGTCTCGAAGCTTTTGCGCGCCACCTCGTAGTCGATCATGGCGGTCTTGCCGCTGAAGGCGGTCTTGAGACGCGGAGTCAAGGCCGCATTGCTGATCAGCACATCGATGGGCTGATCCTTGTACTGTGCTGCCAGCGCATCGATGCCGGGATGATCGGTGACATCGAGTTTCTCGATGACGAGGCCCGGATGCTTTTTCGCCAGCGCCTGCAGCTCGGCGGCCTCATCCGGATTGCGCGCGGTGGCGATCACGTTCCAGCCGCGTGCGGCGATCTGCTGCGTGAACTCGAGGCCGATGCCGCGATTGGCACCGGTGATCAGCACGGTGGGCTGATCTGCCTTGAGGCCGGCAAAGCCGGCCTGTGCGACGAGGAGGAGGGCGCAGCCGATCAGGCGGGTGAGTGTGGTACGCATGGATGAATGATCCTTTCGGTCCGGGCGAACGATGGCGCCAGTATAAAGACCCGGCCTGCCCGCCATGCAGGATCGGCGCAGGGCGCCACGGAGTGGATCGCGCCCGCCACGTGCAGCAGGCTTCCGCTCAGGGCGGCGGGTGCCGGTGTTGCTGCAGTTCCCGGCGCTGCTCCGCTGTCATGTCGCGGTAGCGCTGGCGTAGCCGCTCACGCTGTTCGGGTGGCAGCTTCCGGAATTGCTGCTGGGCATGACGCAAGCGCCTGCGGTCTTCCGGCGGCAACTGGCGAAAGTGCTGGAATCGCTGTCGCGCGCGGGCCTGCTCCTCCGGGCTCAGGTCTTGCCAGGCCTGCAGGCGTGCGCGCATCCGCTGCTGCTGTCCGGGGCTCAGCTCGTTCCAGCGTTCAGCGCCGCGCAGCAGTTTCTGGCGTCGCGGCGCCGGGATCCCGGACCACTTGTCAGCGAGCGGCGCGAGCAATTCCTGCTGCTCAAGGCTGAGTTCCTCCCAGCTCTGGCCGAGTGCCGGCTGCAGACCGGCGGCGAGCAGCAGGCAGCCGAGCAGGATGTGCTTCATGTCTGCTGCTCCTCTGCTGCTTCCCGGCTGAGCCACTCGTAGAACTCGAGGTTCTCCAGCAGGTCCAGCGTCTCGGCAGCCTCGCCCTCGACGGCGGACTGGTCCCCGTTGACGGGGCTTGCAGGTTCATCGCCGCCGGCTGCAGCCAGCAGGGTGCTTTCCAGCTCGGTTGCCGACAGCGGTACTTCGCCGGGTGGCTGTCGCAAGCCGAAGAACAGCGTAAGGCCGGCGACGCCGGCCGCCGCTGCCGCCTTCAGCCAGGTGCCGGTCAGCTGCCATTCGCGGCGCTGGCCGGCGGCGTCGAGCGCCCGGTTGCGGGCCGCATGCAACCGGGAGAGCGTGGGGCCGTCGAGGCTGTCCTCGCTGGCGCGTAGCTGCTGCCGGAGCTGCTTTTCGAATTCTTCGTTCATGTGTTCAGGTCGGTCGCGAGTGTCGCGCGCAGGCTGTGCAGCGCGCGGGAATAGAGCGTCTTTACCGTGCCTTCGCTGCAATCCATGACCGCAGCCGTTTCCGCCGTCGACAAGCCCTCCCAGCAGCGCAGCATGAAGGCCTGCTGCTGGCGTGGCGACAGGCCGTTGATCGCCGTCTCCACGGCAGCCATGTTACGGGCGAGGTCGAGCTGCCGTTCGGGCTGCTGCGCCGCAGGCAGCGGCAGCTTGTCCAGTGCGTCTTCATCATCGGGGCGGCGGCCAAACCAGCGGTCAAAGACCTTGTCGCCGTGACGCTGCCGCCGGTGCCAGTCCGTTATCGCATTGCCCAGAATGCGATGGAACAGCGGCGCCCACTCCGCGGGCGACCGGTGCCGGTACGAGCGGACCAGCTTCAGCATGGCGTCCTGCACGATATCGAGTGCTGCATCGGCATCGCCCGTGCTGAGGCGCGCCATCCTGAACGCCCGGCGTTCAACGCTGGCCAGAAAGCTGTCGAGCGTATCGGTGGCAACCAAGGGAACAGGGCTCCGGCCTGAACTGATCCCGATGCTAACCCGCGGGCCATGGTCTGTTGTCCTCATATACAGACGGGATAACGCTTGAACGGCCGACGGGTTGACAGCCGGGGCGGCTCCGGGCTCTCGTCACGAATCCATGTGTGCCTGCCGGGCGAAGTGCAAACCAGGGGCATATTCCGCAATAATGGCCAGGCATGCAGATGACAAAACCCGACAGGTTCTCGGCAGATCTCCTCGAGCGCAGCGCAGCCGGCTATGCGGGCTTCGCTGCTGCCCTGATGTTCGAGCGCGATCCGGCCATGCAGGAGCGCGATGGCGCCGGCGCACCGGCGGCGTGGCGCTCGCACCTGACCCAGCGCGTGCTCGATCTGGCTGCGGCCCTCTCGGCGGGTGAGCCACGGCTCTTTACCGGCCGGGTGCAGTGGTCGCGCAAGGCCTTTCGGGCACAGGCCCGGGATGAGGCGGACATCCGGCGCAGCATCGAGGCGCTGCGCGATGTGCTGGCCGAGCGGCTCCCCAAGCCC
>JAHDYN010000128.1 GCA_023383735.1 Gammaproteobacteria bacterium
TCAAGGCCCTGGCCGATTTCCAGAACTACATGCTGCTCGATCCCACCATGGGCGGGGCCAAGGGACTCAACAATCTGGTGATACAGGTCAACCAGATGACGCGCAACGATGATCCACGCTGGGCCGTGGTGCCGAACCGCGCCAGCGACGTCGGCGGCCTGATGTTCATGTACATGATGTCGGCACCGGTTCCAGGTGCCCTGCTCGAGTATCTGGACACCGACGAGCAGCGCGCCAACATGGTTTTTTACTACAAGGACCATACCGGCGAGACCATTCGTCGCGCGATCCACATGGTCAAGGAATGGCGTGACACGGTCGGCAGCAAGGTGCCGGGCCTGCATATCGATCTGGCCGGCGGCCCGGTCGGGGTTACAGCGGCGATCAACGAGGAAGCGTTCGAGACCAACGTCATCGTCGTGCCGGCGGTCCTGGTGCTGATCCTGATGTTCACCTTCTGGTTCTACGGATCGCTGCATTCCGGCGTGATGATGCTGGTGTCGATGGGTTTTGCGACCACGCTGACCTATGCCTGCATGGGCCTGCTCGACATGGGGCTGAACGTGAATACCGTGCCGATGATCGCGGTGGGCATCGGCCTCGGCGTGGACTACGCGATCTACATGATGGACCGCATCAAGGAAGAGATGCATGGCGCGGGCGACCTGCAGGAGGCGGTGAAGCGTGCGGTCAGCACCACCGGCGTTGCCATCGCATTCACGGCCACCACGCTGATCGGCGGCATCATCATGTGGGTATTCATCTCCGATCTGCGCTTCCAGGCCGACTCGGCGCGGTTGCTGATCATCATGCTGGTCCTGAATGCCTGCTCCGCGATGTTCCTGGTGCCGGCCTGGGCCGAGATCTTCAAGCCGAAGTTCATCATGCAGGCCGGCAGGGAGCCGGCCTGAGGTCGCCGCCCTACAGCAGGTATTCGAGGTCGAGGAAGGCGGTGTAGTCGTCGTCGTCGGGCAGGTCCCTGAAGCCTGAATGGCTGGCGCTGCCGCCGACGCCGATCTTCCAGCGGCCGAAGATGCGCTGGTACTTCCCCGACAGCATCAGAAGGTCTTCGGAAATCTCGGTGACCGAGTTGCCGTTCGGCTCGCCAGGCCAGGCATCGCTGTTGTCCTTGTTCAGCTCGACATAGCGCAGCGACCACTGCCAGGTGGTGTCGTCATGCGTCTGGGAAATCATGCCGAAGACCACGGACGTGGCATCGTTGTCGTAGAGGTTGCCGATTGCCCGGCCCTCGTAGCGCATGCCGGTCTGGTAGATGTGGTGCTCGTAGTAGCAGTTGCCGATGCCGATCGACCGGTTGGACCCGCAGTAGGCCAGGCTGTCCGTGTACTCGACAAACATCAGTACCGGTGTGCCCAGGAGGTTGACCGTGGTGTTGATGCCGCCGGAAGGACGCGCCTTGGTCCAGAACTTGGTGCTGCTGTCGCTGCCATCCTCGGCGAAGGACTGGTAGTAGAGGCCGAACTCGTGGCCGGCAACCGGCAGGGACAGGCGCAGGTCGTAGCCGGCCTGCTGGTTGCCCGGTTCATCGCTGCCGTCGGCACCGCAGTCCAGCCCTGCATTGCCGCAGTTGTCACGGCCGATCAGCACATCCCAGAAAGTGCCCAGGCCATCCGGCCGGCCCTCGCCGGCCCATTGCGCCAGCCGGGTGACGCCGACCTCCAGCCGTGGATGCGCCTTGAAATTGAGCCGGAAGCCCCACAGCAGGGTGTTGTCGATCGTGCGGTTGGTGCCCATATCGGCCATGAACGTGGTGACCGTCCAGGGGATCTGGTAATCGTCCGTGAACGGCAGCCTGAAGGGACTCGAGTCGCGGCGCGTCAGCGCCACTGCAGGCATGGGCCGGGCATTGCTGGTGAGGCTCAGGTTGGTGTCCCAGCCCGGCGACCACCAGCGGTCCTGGAGTCCGGCCGACACCACCCAGTTGCCGAGCACCCCGGCCAGATAGCTTTCGTCGAGCCGGAATTCCTCATTGTCATCCGGATCGGGTACGTATGCCGGCTTCAGCTTGAGCGCCCAGCGGTCACCCATCGTGCTGTAGCTCATCGCCACGGTGTTCTTGTCCCGGTATTCGTCGCCGAAGCCCGCAAAGCGGTTGTCGTCGTTGGCAACCGTGATGCTGGCTGAACCGATGGACCGCTTCGAGAAATCGAGATGCCGCATGACGTCCTGCCAGGCATTGAGCGCTGTGGCATCGAGCCGACCGGCATCGACCGCACGCAGATCCGTCTCGATGGATGCCCACATCAGCGGCCAGGCGGTGACCGGTGCCTTGATGAGTCCCCGGTCCGCGAGGTACTGGATTTCCGCGCGCAGCGCGAGGTTCGATGTGTCGATCCAGGGCTCGGCGCGGGCCGTCGCGATGCTGCCGAGCAGGGCAAGGGTGAGCAGAAACGTTTCCGTGCGAAATATGGTCATGCGGAGCGGCCCTGGAAGCAGATGGTTGGCGACGCCGCGGACAGATTCCCCTGCAGTTTCGCCGGCGCAATGGTTGCGCGGGCCGGGGGATAATGCAAACCGCACGGCGGCGTGATCAGTGCGGCAGCTTTTCCTGCAACACTGCATCGAGCTTCCGCGGGTCGGCGATCCAGCGTCTTACGGTTTGCAGATACAGGGCGTCGCTCGGGCTGTCCTCGCACAGCTTGATCCGCCGGCAATAGCGTTCAAAGCCCATGCCGGCGGTCGAGAGGACCGATACGATCCCCGGGGGGGCCGTGTTCCCCGGCAGCATGGCTTCAAGCGGAATCTTGCCCGGCAGTCGGGTCACGCGGTCGCCGAGGAAGCTGTAGTCATCAGCATCCTCGGCGGGATGGTTCTTGAGCACCACAGGTCTGCCGAGGGCCTGGATGTGGCTGACGATGCGCTCATACACGCGCTGCTTGTCCGCAAGGCTGACGCCCGGAATTCGGAAGGGCTGGGTGGCGACGATGACCTGCTGCGCATGACGGGGGATGGTGGCAAGGCTGCTGAATATCCGTTCCATCATCGCGCGCGCCGAGCCATGATCAAGGAAATCGATGCGCCGGCCCTTGTGGCGTATCCGTCCCGGCAGCCGCTCCGGGTTCAGGGCGTATATGGCCGTGCAGGATGTTTCCTCACCCATGACCCGGGAGCGCGGCGGCAGCCCGTGCAGCAGTCGTCCCGCCCATTTCCAGCACGGGCAAAGCTGCAGGCGGTAGTTCGATTCGCCGTCCTCGATCAGCGAGAATCTCCCGATCAGGAGTCTGAGCAGGCGTGCCATCCTGTTGCGCTCGTTGAAGAGCCAGAGCTGCGGTTGCCGGTTGCCGGCTTGTGTCCTGGTCAGCGCTGCCGAGAGTTCCGGTGCCGAGTCGGCCAGCAGGGTACGCAGTGGTCCCCGCAGACCGGCCGGCGCGCGCCAGTTGCGCATGGCAAAGAAGTAACACAGCCTGCCGCGGAGACTGTCGTCCATGTATTCACGGACGCTGCTTCGGCTCATTTCGTGAACCATGATGTTTGCCGGCAGCGAGCCGAGATCCCAGTCCGCAAGGGAGGCGTGCTGATAATCGGCGAAGTACAGGATGTGATGCGATTCCGCCCTGTGCAAATCGGCCCGCAGCAGTGCGAACAGCAGATGCCGGGCGGTCGAACAGACGTAGATGCTCAGTTCGGGCTGCATGCTCGGTTGGTGTGCAGTGCTAAAGGCATCGCGCTTATATTCGGTTGCTTGTACATGCAAGTCCAGAGCTGGTGACGCACAATGTACTCCGGTGCGGGGCATGAGCGCGGGGAAATTCTGCCGGTGGCTGACAGCAAGATCAGGATACTGGTGATCGCCGACTATCTCGGCCGCCGCAACCTCAATCCGGTCCGGCCCGAGGCGGCACAGCTGGCCGGTGCACAGGCCTCCGGTGAGGTCGACATCACCGTGATGTGCAGCCCGGAGTCCATCCTGGTGGACTACTACCGCGGGCTGGGCCTCCGGGTCGTGCCGCACAAGATCCGCAGCAAGGTATCCCTGCGGTCGATCCGCTTCATCCGCAAGCTGGTGCGCGATGAAGGTTTCCGGATCATGCACCTGTTCAACAGCCGGGCGATCAGCAATGGCGTGCTGGCTGCCATGGGGCTGCCGGTCAAGGTGCTGGTATACCGTGGCCAGCCGGGGAGCCTGCGACGCTACGATCCGATCAGTTACCTGAACTGCCTCAATCCGCGCATCGACAGGATCATCTGCGTGTCCGAGGCGGTGAAGACCTATCTGGAAGAGCAGATGTGGTGGGGCAAAGACAAGCTGGTCACCGTGTACAAGGGGCACGATCTTGCCTGGTATCAGCAGCCCGCGGCAGACCTCACTGCACTGGATCTCCCGGCTGATGCGTTCAAGGTTGCGATGGTTGCCAACCTGCGTGCCCACAAGGGCCTGCATGTACTGATTGCAGCCACGCACTACCTGCCCGATGAGGCGCCAATCCACATTCTGCTGGTCGGCCCCAGGCCGGACGACCAGGCGGTGCTCGAGGCAATCGGCAAGGCTGCCCATCCCGAACGCATCCATGTGCTCGGCTATCGCGAGGATGCGCCCGAGGTGGCGGCGGCCAGCGACATCATCGTGCTGCCGACCACCAAGCGCGAGGGTCTGGCACGGGCGGTCGTCGAGGCCATGGCCTATGGGCGCCCGGCGGTCATCTCCAACAGCGGCGGCAATGCCGAGCTGGTTGCCGATGGCGAGTCCGGGTTCGTCGTGCCGGTCAATGATCCGCAGGCGCTGGCCGCCGGCATCGTGAAGCTGTGGGCAGATCCGGACATGCGTGCGCGTTTCGGGGAGGCGGCGCGAAACCGCATCCGGGACATCTTCAACGTGGAGCAGGGCACGGCAAAAACCCTGCAGGTCTACCGGGAACTCGCCGGTAGCTGAATCGGGCTATCGCGCGGTCTTTCCGTCGCGGCTCTGTTCCAGGTACCACAGCCCGGCGTACTTGTTGAACGAGGCCTGGGCAAACATCACCGCCATCATCAGCCCGCGCTGGCCATCCAGAAAACCGAGCCTGAGCACGTAAATCAGGAAGAAGGTCCATACGGCACGCACGATGGCAAAGGGGATGCCGAAGCTCCTGGTCTTCTGCGCAAAGTACTTGCGGCTGGTTTCCCAGGCATAGCTGCGGTTTTTTTCCAGCAGATGATCAAAGCCCCTGAGCGAGTTGTGCATCAGATAGCCCTTGCGGATCGTGCCGGTCTTTCCTTCTGTCACGATATGGCCGTGTACGACCACCGGGGTGATGTGTGCGCCTGCGCGTCTGAACAGGCGTTTGGGCGCCCGCGCCGAGCGCCCGTGCTTCAGCTGCTTGCCGAGGATCACGTTGCCCCACGGCAGCTTGAAGGCGGTTTCCTCGATCTGGGGCCTGGACAGGATGGTCCTGATGGAGGCTTTCATCTCCGGATCCAGCCACTCGTCGGCATCGATGATCAGTACCCAGTCGCAGCTGGCCTGGTCGAGCGCGCGCTGTTTCTGGAAGCCATCGCCGGGCCAGTCTTCGGTGATCCAGACCTTGTCGGTGTACTCGCGGACGATGTTCAGCGTGTCATCGGTGCTGCCTGAATCGAACACGATGATTTCATCGGCGATGTGCCTGAGCGATTCCAGGCAGGGACGGATGCGATCCTGCTCGTTCATGCAGACGATGATTGCCGACAGTGAGTGCATGGCAGCCCCCGTGCTTACCAGAACCGGTAGTAGTTGAGCTGGCGGCGCATCTTCAGGTTGCGCAACAGGTTCAACGGCTTCTTATCCTGCCAGCTGCCGGCAAGCATGTCTTCCACGGCATCCATGATGCGGCCTGCGCTCCGGCCGTCGCGCCACGGCGTGACGGCCGGAGCATAGGCCGCGATCGCGCGTTGCAGCTCTGCATCGGGGGCCAGCGCACGGGCAATCGCCTCCCGCAGCTGTTCCGGCGCCTGTATGTCGATGAGAAAGGCTCCGGGGTTGCGGTTGCGGTAGCTGACCACCGGTTTTCCCAGCAGCAGGAACTCCTGGAGGATAGACGAATTGTCACTCACCATGAGGTCGGCCCGGTGCAGCAGTTCGATGACCTTGTCGGTGCCGTGGAATTGCAGGTTGCTGCCGGCCAGGGCCCGGTAGCGCTCGACGGT
>JAHDYN010000129.1 GCA_023383735.1 Gammaproteobacteria bacterium
CTTGCGCTTACCGAGTTTCTGCCGCTCGAAGCAGAGAACTGGATTACCTGCGGCAATGCCTTGCGACTGGACTGGCTGAGCATTTGCCCGCCGACCGGGACGGGCGTCAAGTACCAGGCAGACGATCTGTTCAACACGACACTGGATCAGACGGAGATCGACTTCGAGAACGAGGGTGGGGAGACGTATATCTGCGGAAATCCGCCGTATCTTGGATTTACCTGGCAATCGCCAGACCAGAAATCAGAATTGCAGGCCCTGTTCGACGGTCGGGGGAAAGGCTGGAAGTCTCTCGATTACGTAGCAGCATGGTTCCTAAAAGCTGCGGATTACGGACGGTGCACAAATACCGTTTCTGCGTTCGTAGCTACCAATTCAATCTGCCAAGGTGAACAGGTGCCTATTTTATGGCCCATTATTTTTGCCACTGGACATGAGATCGCATTTGCTCACTCATCTCTCAAGTGGGCGAACTTGGCGAGTAACAAGGCTGGCGTAACTGTAGTAATTGTCGGTCTTTCGAATCACGTGGGGAAGGTGCGACGTTTGTTCTCAATCGGTACTGATGGCGCACCAGTTGAGAAGCAGACCGACCACATCAATGCCTACCTCGTTTCAGGAATAGACATAATAGTTGCCCCTATTTCGAAGCCAAAGGATGGGCGTGGCCTCATGGAGTGGGGCAATAAGCCAACAGATAATGGCAATTTCTTCCTAACTTCGACGGAGCGTATGAAGTTGCTCGCAGAGTACCCTGAGGCAGAAAGATTTGTCCGCCGTTTTCTCGGTGCTCAAGAGTTTATTCGAGGGCAGGAAAGGTACTGTTTGTGGATCGACGATTCACAGCGCGTAACCGCAGAGGCGATACCAGAAATACGGCGGCGGATTGAGGCTGTTGCCAAGATGCGCTCGGAGAGTAAGGCAGCAGAAACGCGATCGGCAGCAACATTTCCGCACCGATTTCGACAGATTCAGTCTGTCGCAAAGCGGTATTCGCTGGTTGTGGCGCGAGTTAGTTCAGAGAACAGAGACTTCTTGCCGATTGGGCTGGAGAGCGACTGCACCATCATCGGAGATCGTAATTTCGCACTCTACGATGCGCCGCTATGGAACATGGCAATAATTGCGTCGCGCCTTCACTGGATATGGGTAGGTACTGTCTGTGTTCGATTGGAAATGCGCTTCTCGTACTCCAACACCCTTGGCTGGAACACATTTCCCATCCCGACACTCACCGACAAGAACAAGGCCGACCTGGCCCGCTGCGCCGAGGATATCCTGCTGGCGCGTGAGGCTCACTTTCCGGCCACAATTGCCGATCTCTACGACCCCGATAACATGCCCGCCGATCTGCGCGAGGCGCACGAGTGCAATGACGAGACGCTTGAGCGTATCTACATCGGGCGGCGCTTCCGCAACGACACTGAACGGCTTGAAAAGCTGTTCGATCTGTACACGAAAATGACCGCGGGACAGAAAAAGCCCCGGAAGACAAAGAAAGGGGCAGCGGCGTGAGCGATGCAGTGAAAACGGTTCCATCCATATCCGTCACCTATGCCCGCAACGGCAACGCGACCAAATCCAATGCCCTCGGCATGCGCCCCATGCAGGAACGTGCCTATGAACGGCGCGGGGAGCAGTACCTGCTGATTAAGTCGCCGCCTGCTTCGGGCAAGAGCCGGGCGCTGATGTTCATTGCGCTCGACAAGCTGCAGAACCAGGGTGTCAGGCAGGCGATCATCGTCGTGCCGGAGCGGTCCATCGGGGCGAGCTTCCATGACGAGCCGCTGACCCGCTACGGATTCTGGGCTGACTGGAAGGTGGAGCCGAAATGGAATCTCTGTGACGCGCCGGGTAGCGACAACGGTGGCAAGGTCAATGCCGTCGGCGTGTTTCTGGAGAGTGAGGACAAGGTGCTGGTCTGCACCCATGCCACCTTCCGCTTTGCGGTCGAGAAGTTCGGCATCGAGCGCTTCGACGATCGCCTGATCGCGGTGGACGAGTTTCACCATGTCTCGGTGGATGCCGGCAACAAGCTGGGCCAGCAGCTTGGCCAGCTCATCGCCCGCGACAAGACGCATATCGTCGCCATGACGGGCTCGTATTTCCGCGGCGACGCCGAGGCCGTGCTCGCCCCGCATGACGAGGCGAAGTTCGATACCGTCACCTATACCTATTACGAGCAGCTCAATGGCTACGAGTACCTGAAGCAGCTCGACATCGGTTATTTCTTCTACTCCGGCTCCTGGGCGGACGACATCCTCAAGGTGCTCGCGCCGGACGAGAAAACCATCATCCACATCCCGAGCGTCAACTCGCGCGAAAGCACCAAGGACAAGATCAAGGAGGTCGAACATATCCTCGAGGAGCTGGGCGAGTGGCAGGGTGCCGACCCCGTTACCGGGTTCCAGTTGGTCAAGACCGCATCCGGCCGCGTGATCAAAATTGCCGATCTGGTCGACGACGATGCCGCCCGGCGCGAGCGTGTGTCGGCGGCACTCAAGGACCCGGCGCAGAAGAACAACCGGGATCATGTGGACATCATCATCGCCCTGGGGATGGCCAAGGAAGGCTTTGACTGGATCTGGTGCGAGCACGCGCTCACCATCGGCTACCGGGCCAGCCTGACGGAGATCGTGCAGATCATCGGCCGCGCGACGCGTGACGCACCGGGCAAGACCCGTACGCGCTTCACCAACCTGATCGCGGAGCCGGATGCCTCGGCAGACCTCGTCACCGAGGCGGTCAACGACACCCTCAAGGCGATTGCGGCCAGCCTTTTGATGGAGCAGGTGCTTGCGCCGCGTTTCGAGTTCCGGCCGAAGAATCCGCACAGCGGGCCGACCGAGGGCTTCGACTACGGGGAAGGTGGCTACGACCCACACAAGTGCAATGTCGGCTTCAACGGCGAGACCGGCCATTTCCAGATCGAAATCAAGGGCCTGGTCGAGCCGAAAAGCGCGGAGGCCGTGCGCATCTGCCGCGAAGACCTGAACGAGGTCATCGCGGCATTCGTGCAGGACAAGACCGCCATCGAGCGCGGCCTGTTCGATGAAGAACTGGTGCCCGAAGAGCTGACCCAGGTGCGCATGGGCAAGATCATCAAGGACAAGTATCCGGAACTCACCGAGGACGATCAGGAATCCGTGCGCCAGCACGCCGTCGCTGCGCTGAACCTGACCCAGCAGGCCAGGCAGGCGGCGCTCGACGGCATGGACGGCAACGGCCAGCCGGGCGCCAACACGGCCCTGATCGACGGGGTGCGCAAGTTCGCCATGGATGTGCGCGAACTCGACATCGACCTGATCGACCGCATCAACCCCTTCGGCGAAGCCTATGCGATTCTTGCCAAGACCATGAGCGAAGAAAGCCTGAAGCAGGTGCAGGCCACGATTTCGGCAAAGCGCGTCAACCTGACGATCGAGCAGGCGCGCGATCTGGCCAGGCGCGCCGTGCGGTTCAAACAGGAACGCGGGCGCCTGCCGTCCCTCACGTCGCCGGATGCCTGGGAAAAGCGCATGGCCGAGGGTATTGCCTACCTGGCCCGCATGAAGGCGGAGGCGGCGCGTGGCTGAGTTTACGCAGGATGATGATGCCCTCCTTGCGGAGCTGGGCGTCGAAGTCGAGACGAAGGCTGCCGGCAGCAGGACGCCGCGTGAAGAACGCATCATTGCCGGCTTCGAGGAGATTCAGCGTTTCGTCGACCAGCACGGGCGCACACCGCGGCACGGCGAGGGCCGGGACATCTTCGAGCGGCTGTACGCCGTGCGGCTGGACCGGCTGCGCAGCCTGACGGAATGCCGGACCTTGCTCGCGCCGCTGGATCGACAGGGCGTCCTGGCGCAGGTGGTGCGTGAGCCTTCCGGCCCGGTTGATGAGATGGACGACGACGCGCTGCTGGCTGAGCTTGGTGTCGATGGCGCAGCGGGCGGCATCACCGAACTCCGCCATGTCCGTTCCACCGCGGAAAAGCGCGCTGCGGAAGAAATCGCCGATCGCAAGAAGTGCGAAGACTTCCAGAATTTCAAACCGCTGTTCGAGCAGATCAAAAAGGATCTCGACACCGGCATCCGGCGCACCCGCCCGTTTGAAAGCATGGATCAAATCAAGAAGGATCAATGGTTTATTGTCGGCGGGCAGATCGCCTGTGTGGCCGAAGTCGGCGAGGAATTCCTGACGAAATACGATCGCCGCGACAGCCGCCTGCGCGTGATCTACGACAACGGCACGGAAAGCGATGTGCTGCTGCGTTCGCTGCAGCGGGCGCTCCACCGTGACGGCACCGGACGATGCATCTCCGATCCCGATGCCGGCCCGCTCTTTTCTGGCGAGATGGAGGAGGGAGATCAGGACAGCGGCACGATCTACGTGCTTCGCACCCGATCCGACGATCCCGCGCTCGCGGCGCATCGTGAAATCCTGCACAAGATCGGTGTCACCGGCGGCAGCGTCGAGCGGCGCATCGTCAATGCCAAGCTCGATCCCACCTTTTTGCTGGCTGAGGTGGAGATTGTCGCCACTTACAAACTCTCCAACATCAACCGCGCCCGGCTCGAGAACCTGATTCACCGTATCTTCGATGCCGCCCGGTTGAAGATCGAGATCACCGACCGCTTCGGAAATCCGGTCGTCCCGCGCGAGTGGTTTCTCGTCCCGCTGTTTGTCATCGACGAGGCGGTGAGCCGCATCAAGGACGGCACGATTACCGATTACCGGTACGATCCCGGTACGGCTTCACTGCGGCCGGCCAGCCCATAGTCAAATGCTCCGGCACCCCATTTCATACGGTGTTGCCTCGACAAGGACAGTCCGCCATGAATGACAACGATTCGGTAACGGTGGTCGTCACGCGGCGTGTCATGCCGGGTCGCAAGCAGGACTATCTGGACTGGGTGCGCAAGATCGGGGAAGTCGCACGCCAGTATCCGGGGCACCAGGGCACGACCAGCAAAGTCCAGGGCGACGACGACAAATGCCACGTCGTTTTCCGCTTCGACACCATTGAGCATCTGAGGGCCTGGGAGGAATCGCCGGAGCGCGCAGAGTGGGTCGCGAAACTCGAGGGTATCGTGGAAGGCGATTCACATATCAAGCGGCTGACCGGACTGGAGGTCCTGTTTGCCGGGCAGCCGCACCCCAAGGCCCACAAGATGGCGCTGGTTCTGACGGTCGCGATCTTCATATTGGCGGTCACCTTGAATCCGCTGTTTGTACTGCTGGCGGCCGCATTGCCGCCTGTGCCGGACTGGCTCCTGGTATTGATCAGGATTGCCGTGCAGGTTCTGCTGCTGGTCTATTTCATCATGCCCAGGGTCACACGCTGGCTGGCGCCGTGGCTGGCGCGATAGCGTCGCCGGCGGCCCTGCCTGCGCCGGATGCAATCGGGCAGCTGGCTGCAGACAGCACGCCAGCAGGCTGCGATGCGCTGGCGCGCCATTTGCTCGGGGCACTGGATGCCCGCTTCGCTGCCGAGCGCGCGGCCGGCGCGCCGATCGCCTGCGTCGCCGGCTGCACCTTTTGCTGCCACCAGCGTGTCGGCGTATTCCCGCATGAAGCGGCTGCATTGCACAGGTACCTGCGCACGCGCCTGTCGCCATCGGAAGCGACGGCGATCGAGCAGCGGATACTCGGGAATGCAGCCAGGATCGATGCCCTGAGCGCTGACGAGCATCGCCGCGCCAATATCGCCTGTGCGTTTCTGCAGGATGGCCGCTGCAGCGCCTACGCGGTGCGTCCCCAGGCCTGTGCGGCCTATCACTCGACCAGTCGCCCGCACTGCGAGTACGCCTACGAGCATCCGGACGACATGGGTACGCCGAAGAATGCCCGGCCTGCGCTGCTGGAGTTGAAGCTGTTCTCGGCAGCGCTGCTCGACAACACGCGGGCAGGGCTCGGGGCAGTCGGCCTTCCGGCTGCAAAGGGCGAGCTGCATCAGTTGTTGCGGGACCTCATCGAGGGCGCTTAGGGCAGGCGACCTCGGGGCATGGGGCGTGCGTTGCGGCGGCTTCAGTTCCGCTCAGCCAGATCGCCACGCGCGTACTGCAGGATGCTGAGCGCCGCCAGCGGTGCGGTTTCGGTGCGCAGGATGCGCGGCCCGAGGCGCAGCCGGCCGAAGCCGGCCC
>JAHDYN010000130.1 GCA_023383735.1 Gammaproteobacteria bacterium
AGGTTGTGGTAATTGCGGAAGGTCAGCACGAGGTCGAGATCCTTCACGCCCAGCGTGAAGTCGCCCAGCTCGAACTTGCCCATCTGGCCGCCGGCAGCCGGAGCAAACCTGGCATCCGTCGGTGCGACCTTGACTTTCGCCATCGCCGGCACCGTCTTGATCATCGGCTCGATGGCGCGCGCGGTACCGATGGCGACATGGAGCTCGCCTTTTTCAGCCAGCACCGGCGCCAGGATCTTGGTGTACCAGCCGCCGGACGGGATCAGCTCGAGCACGCGCATGTCGTCGCGCAGGCCGAAGAACTCCAGCGTCTGGCGCGGCTTGCGCTCGCCATCACGCGCTTTTTCATCCGCTGTACGGATGTCGCTTTTCATCGCCGCTTCGATCTTCTCGCCCATCGGGCTGAGCTTCTCGGGCATGAACTGGGCGTGGGCAAGGCTGCCGCACATCAGCAGAAACGTGGCAATCAGGAATTTGCGCATGGTCATCCTCCAGTACGGCGCCACAAGGATATGCGGGCCAGTGTGTTGTCGTGTTGTACATAGTGGTGAAACAGCGAGGCTACAGCATGCAGGCCGATCAGCCAGTAACCAATCGTCCCGACGGTCTCGTGAATCTCCTCGATCTGTTCGGCCAGCGGCTCGTTGACGGCCACGAGTGCCGGCAGCTCAAGGCCGAAAAACGGGATGGGCTTGCCTTCGGCGCTGAGGATCAGCCAGCCGGCAATCGGCATGCAGATCATCAGCAGGTAGAGCGCCGCGTGCACGGCATGGCCCAGTCGGATTTGCCACGCGGGCGGTGCGGGCACGATCGGCGGCGTACCGCCACGGACACGGGCGTAAAGACGGATCCAGACCAGCATGAATACCGACAGACCGAGCATGAAATGCCAGGTCTTGATGAGATCCCGGGGATCGCTGCCCTTGGGCCAAAGCACGCGCAACTCGATGCAGGCATACACCGCAGCAAGCAGCGCCAGCATGAACCAGTGCAAGGCGATCGTCAGCGATCCAAAGCGGTCTTTCACGGCGGCGGCTTCCTTCGGTGACAGCTTGTCTGTACCGGATGCTTCCCGGCTTCTGCGAGTATAGATAAATCAGGCGCTCGGATGGCGCCCGGTCAGCCCGCGTAGTGTGCCCGCAGCGCGCCGGCAAACAACTGCATCTGCTCCACCGTGCCCATGCTCACGCGGCACCAGGTGGGGTATTGGGGAAAGGGCCGGCCCAGAGAGAAACCGCGCTCACGCATGGCCGCCAGAAACCCAGCCGCGGGCTGGCCGGTATCGAAGAACACGAAATTTGCACGGGTTGCTGCGTAGGGGCGCTTGAGTTCATCCAGTGCGGCCGTGGTGATCGCAACACCTTCGGCAATACTCCTGCGACTGGCAGACTGGAAGGCGAGATCCGTATAGCTGGCCGACGCTGCCGCCAGCCCCAGACTGCTGACTGCCACCAGCTTGAGTCTGGCCATGCGCCCGATCAGATCGGGTCGCGCCAGCGCGTAGCCGATGCGCAGGCCGGCGAGCCCGTGCAACTTGGAAAAAGTGCGCGCAACGATGACATTGTCGCCGGCGCGAACACGGTCGACGACTGAATGCTCACTCATGTCGGAAGCCAGCTCCAGATAGGCCTCGTCGACCAGCACCGTGATCTCGCGCGGAAGTGCCGCGATGAACTCGCGCAACTCGGCGCCGGACAGCATTGTTCCCGTGGGATTGTTCGGGTTGCACACATAGACCAGCCGGGTGGCTGGCGACACGGCCACGCGCATGGCCTTGAGGTCGTGGCGCATCCCGGCATCCAGCGGAACCTCACGCACGCTGCCACCGATGGCGCGGACATGATCGGCGACAAAGGAGAAAGTCGGCGTCGCCGTGATCAGTTCACCGCCACCGGATCCGGCCAGCAAGGCAGCGATATGCAGGATCTCCGACGAACCGTCACCGATCAGCACATGCGGCGGCGTGAGTCCCTCGCGCTCGGCGATCTGCGCCTTGAAAGCCATCTCCTCGAAGATCGGATACTTCCAGCTGTCACCCACCGCTGCCTGGATCGCGGCCCGGGCAGCCGGGCCGGGCCCATGAGGATTTTCGTTGCCGGCGAGGCGGATGGCACCGGAGGCCGACGCCCGGGATGGCGGCGACTGTGCCGCGCCAGGACGCGACAGCGTGCCCAGTGCCACACCCGCCAGAAGTGCGCGAGATGCGCCGATGACCGCCCGTCGCGAAATCGTCGTGTTCATGCAACCCCCCTGAGGCGAAAAGCCCGATTGTTGACCGGGAAGGACAGGCGTTCCGGACTGATCCCGGTAGCATCCGAGCCTCTTCAGCCCCGGTGCTTCGACCCCGTCCCATGCGCGACCTCGACCCCCTCATCGGCATTGTCAGTTGTGCGGCGGCCTGCCTGGTGTTCTGGCTGGTCGTGCTGCTGCTCTACTGGCTGTAGCCGTGTCTCCGGGCGCCCGGGGCTCCTGCCGGTCCAGCGCCGGTAGGCGCGGGAAAAGCTGCTCTGGTCGGAAAAGCCCAGGAGGTAGGCGATCTCGGCCTGGCTGAACCGCTTGTCGCTTAGATAAGCCTTCGCGAGACTGTGGCGGGTCTGGTCGACGACCTGCCTGTAGCTCAGTCCCTCGGCCTGCAATTGCCGCTGCAGCGTGCTCAGGCTGCGGTTCAGTTTTCTGGCAATCGTCTCCTGGTCAGCCTCGCCGGTCGGCAACAACTGGACCAGCATGTCGCGCACGTTGGCCGCCACGGGTTGCGCCTGCAGCTTCGCGACATAGCGTTCGGCCACCTGGTCGACGGCCGCCGCGATGGCGGGATTGTCGGTCGGGAGCAGGGCCTCGGCGGCAGCCGTATCGATCAGCAGCCCGTTGGTCGGCGCATCAAAGTTCACGGGTGCGCCGAAAGCAGCTGTGTAGCGGGCCCGATCCGCGCGGCAGGGATGCTGCAGCCAGACCGCGAGGGGCCGGACCGGCTTCCCCGCAGCCTGGGTTGCCAGTGACACCAGCGCGAGCAGCGTGGCATCGATTCCCGCCTCGTGCGGTTGATGGGCCGGGTCCGGAAAGGTACAGGCCAGTCGATAGCCCTCGGCCTCGGCCGTGACAGCCAGCTTCGTCGGGATCGTGATCAACACCTCGACATACCGGCAGAAGCGGTTGAGCGCGTCGGCCAGGTTGCGGCTGCTCATCCAGGCATAACCCAGTGCGTGCAAACCCTCAGGCTTGATGCGCCGACCCACATTGAGCCCGAAAGCCGGATCGCCGGTCGCGGCTATGCTCAGCGTCCACAAGTGCCGCGCGGCAGGCTGCGACACACGGGCACCCGATTCCCGGGTGCGATCGATGGGGCAACCCGCCTTGGCAAACAACGGCCCCGGATCCCTGGCGTAGTCCTGCTCCAGGGCCTCCGCCAGATAGCGGAGCGCCGATGCCAGTGCTGTGGGTTCCAGCAGCATGATTGCCCGCCATTGAACAGAGGCTGACCTGAAATGACAAGTCGGGCAGGTCGAGGAAGCCCTACCCTGTGCCGGTCATGGAGAAGCGCGAACCTGGGGCACTTTCGCTGGTCGAGGCTGTAGACCGGGTCACCCGGGCTGTCCATATTGGCGCCCGGCTGCCCGGCGCCCGGGGGCGACCCCTCGATCAGGAGGACTACGCCTACCTGGGTGGCTTTGTGTCGGCACTGGTCGAGTCCCTGGCGCTGGACGAAGGCTTTGCCGAACTGGTCGTCTACGCGTATCTGCTGCACGATGGCCTGGAGGCCGATGCTGCCCGACTGTCGCAGATGCTGCTGAGGATGCCGGGGGGCGGGGAATTGCAGCTGGCGTTCCTGCGGGGGCGTGGGGATGCGGACGCCTACCTGCAATCCCGCCCGCCGGTAACCCTCTAAAAAGGTGCCAGACTTATTTTCGGGTGACCGGGCAGACTGCCCCGGCACCTGCTTCTCCCTCAGGTACCGCGCTGGATCAGCTCGATCTTGTAACCGTCCGGATCGGTGATGAAGGCAATCACCGTGGTGCCGCCCTGCACCGGACCCGCCTCGCGGCTGATCGCACCGCCCAGCCGCGATGCCTTGTCGCGCAGGGCCGCGCAAGTCGCAGCAACATCTGTCACGCCGATCGCGATGTGACCGAAAGCGTTGCCGTGCTCATACCGCTCGACACCGTAGTTGAAGGTCAGCTCGAGTTCCGCGTGCTCCGGATTGCTGCCATAGCCGAGGAAGGCGAGATCGTACTTCTGTGCGGGCCGCTCGGTCGTGCGCAGCAGCTGCATGCCAAGCACCTGCGTGTAGAAGTCGATCGAGCGTTGCATGTTGCCCACGCGCAGCATGGTGTGGAGGAGCCTCATGGTGCAATCCTGTTCTGACTGGGCTGGCCAAAGACTATGACTGCGCGTCGCGAGAGTAAACCGGCCTCTGCGAATGACCTCAGGTATTGCTGCCCGTCATGTTCTGTCGCATCCTCCCTGGCACCGCAGCGAATCGGGTGACATCGGGAGGTATCGCGGTGCGTGGAATCAGCAAGCCATTGTTGATCCGGGCAGCCTGTCCGCCGCTTTGTCCGGTCATATCCGGACAGCTCAGTCGCCCGGATATAGTTGGGCAACAGAAGAGAGAGAGAAGGGAAACACTTTGAAGCCAGATCCGAGCATCGTCTGGGTGACAACCCTGATGCTCGTGACATCGAGCCTGGCTGCTGCCTCGGAGAAGGTGACGGTCGACAACTTCGTCCGTGCCGAAACCGACGTAACCATGCGCCGCTACGCGAAACAGGGGGGATTCGGCAGGCTCCTCCACGTGCGCATGCCGACACCAATCAACGAGCAGAAGGTGATCCGCTCAGCCATTTGCCAGGTACCGCATACGGGTGGGGCGGCAATCCGGACAAGGACGCCACCTATGTCAATGTAGTTCCGGAAAAGAACGACGGCAAGACTCCTTACACGCTGACGGTGCCGGCAGACGTCCCGGCAAGCGGTTTTTGGTCAATCATCATCTACAATGCAAGGTCGAACTATCTCCCGATTACACCGGGCTGGAACTACATCGCGCGTCTATACCGGCCCGACTTCGAGGTCCTCAATGGCTCGTGGTCGTTGCCGGCGGCCGTTCCGGTGGAATGATGGATCGCTCCATCACGGGTTCACCGCAAATCTGCTCCTGGAGTCTCAAACACCCATCGCAACCAGAAACAATGCAACAACAGAAGGCAAGAACAAATGAAGATCATCCGTTCCATTAGCCTCATGGCTGCCCTTTTTGCGGTCTTTGCAGTTCCGTGCTCTGCCGCCGAATCACCCGCAGCGAACCCCGAGGTACTCTCGGACGGCACCAATGCCAGACACAAGCGGGTCGGGAATATGCACCAGACCCGGTTTATCGAAATATTCCTCGCAACCAGGGACCCTGAAACCGGGACATTTGTGGCTCCCTGCTACAACACGATGTTCATGCCAGAAGGCATTCCCGTCTCAAAGGACACTGCCCCGCAGGCGGCGGTCGCTGCGCTGGATTTCAAACAGATCGCCAAAAAATACAGCGTGCTCGGCGCATCGCTGAACGGTCCGAAGCTCTGGTTGCCCGATTGGACGGAGATCGAAACCGGGAAGATCCGCGAATTCGGCGACATTCAGGCCCCGTGGGTCGCCCAACTCAACATGGGTGACAAGCTTGAAGGTGTTTCGGAAAGCACGCCCTACAAACCCACCTCAATCGCACGCAAAAGTCGCCTCGGCTGGAACAAAGGTACCACCGTTGTTCTTCTCGATTCGCCCGATGGGACCACCTGGATCATGAAGGGTTTCGAGTTGGGACTGAAGCCCAAGCACACTTACGACGAGTTCGTTTCCAAAGGATCAGCCATGTTCCAGAAGCTCCCTGAAGGCTGGAATGTCCGCGTCGTGACTCTGAAGAATGACCTGATTGAAAAGCCGGAAGGCGGCGTCGCCTGGATCATGCCGGACGAGTTCTTCAACGTCTACGACAAAACAGGTCCGGGCATGACCAATTACACGCCATAAGAAAAGGTGCCAGATTTATTTACTGCGTATCACGAAATAAATCTGACACCTTGGGGGTGCGGACAAGAACTTGGACTACCTGGAGGTAGTTCATGTACACGTACGAA